>CALARE010000053.1 GCA_937888725.1 uncultured Alphaproteobacteria bacterium
CGTACACGTTCGCCTACTTTTTGTCTGACGAATTCCCTTATTCGGGCGTTCGGCCTCATCCGATACCACACAACAAAAAACCTCCCGCAAAAGGGGAGGTTCATTGTTGGTGGGGAGCAATTAGCATTTATCGAGCAACCCATTTAGCTGATTTAAAAGAATTGGCCTTCAAAATCCACAACCTGTTTTAAGTTTATCACCCTGGGGAAAAAACTCTCATTTGAAATTAAATTCGAGTTGGTTTATTTTTTTTCGAACACATCTAGGACATTTTCCCAAACCTTTTACTCTTTGTCTTACTTCTGCTTGCCATTTGTGTCCACATTTGGAGCATTTCCACCACACTTTCATATGAGAACCAATAGGCAATGTAATTGGGTCAATTCCTTCGTTTAAGTCAAAATCCCATTCATTCTTTAGATGTGGACAAGCTGTAAATAAATCATTTGAACCAATTCTTGGTACACGGCCAGCACAAGCAGGACAACCAGACTTATGTCCTATACGATTGTTTCCAGAAGCTTGCCATTCATATCCACATTTTTTACATTTCCACCAGTACATTCTATTGCTTTTAGGTCTAATTTCTGCTGGTTTAATATCTCCATTTTTTATCGGGTGCCATTCTTCTGCAATTTCTGGATATAAGGTAGCAAAATCATTAACACCAATCATAGGAGCTTGTTTGGAACAATTTAGGCAACCGTGTCCTCTTGAACACCTCTTTTCTGCAGATGCTTGCCACTCATAACCACATTTTGGACATTGCCACCAAACTTTGTAGACTGAACCTACTTTACAATCATATGGAGTTAAAAATCCATTTTTAGTTGGATGCCATTCTTTTATAAGATCAGGATATAACTCAGCGATTGAATCTTTCACTTTGCTTTGGTAATTCTCACGTATTTTTATCTCATCACGTACTAAATTAATATCTGCTGAAGTACCGAAAAACGTCAAATGCCTTATTAAATGTTTAATAGTTTCTTCCAAATTGGGGATTCCATTTAATTTAACAATGCCAATTTGTTCATCCGCAATATCAGAACCTAAGGGAGCAATTTTTTCCCTAATACGAATCAATTTTATCCTTTGTTGTGCACATTTTTTGTATTTTTGTTGCTCTCTCTTTAATTTGTCATGCTTGTGCCATTGAGCTCCATCGTACTCAATTGCCCAATTCAATGAAGGAATAAAAATATCTAATTCCATAAGCCCAAGGAATGGAGCTCTGTAGGAATTTATTGCATCGGGGTACAATTTTTTAACATAATAAAAAACAGCTTGTTCTGGGAAAGAGGTTCTGTTTTGTTTATTACAAATAGGGCAATTGCTTGCTTTGTTACCCCCTCTAGTTCTTGCTCCAATCACTGCTTGATATTCGTGATTATTAGGGCACAACCACCAAACCTTTTTATTGCTTTGTAGTTTAACATCTGTTGGTTTTAAATCGCCATTTTTCGTGGGGTGCCACTCTTTTGCTAAATCAGGTCGTAAAGTGGCCAAATCATCTTTTCCAGTAGTTGCAGAATGCAAACAACGTGGACAACCTCTTTTGCTGCTAACTACCGTTTGCCATTCGTGTCCACATTTAGAACATTTCCACCAAACGCGTTTTGATGATGATTTCATAATCATATCTGGTGTTAAATTTCCGTTTTTAGTTGGATGCCAGTCTTTAACATCTTCTGGATGAAATGTTGCGAAATCATTTATCCCTTTCACAACAACTCTGCTAGTGCAACAGGGGCAATGAGCAGGCCTTATTTTTCTGGTTCTATCCATAATGGCTTGGTACCATTTGTAACCGCACTTTTGACATTTCCACCATGCTTTTTTATGACTTCCATATGTAATTTTTGAAGGATCTAATCCGACATTAGCTTCCCAGTCCCATTCTTTTATGAGTTCTGGAATTTCGGAGATATATTTTTTCTTTTCCATACTATTTATTGTATCAGAAATAGTTGTGGTTTTCAAGAAATATGATACTAAAATTCTTAGTTGCCCTAACTGGACTTGAACTGGATGTAAGTGCTTGATTTTTAAGGGAGTGGTATACGAAAATTCGATAAGTTACGGAAAGTTTCGTTTTTTCGCCCCTCAACAATCGAATTTTCCGTAATGCTTGCGAAACATGAAAAAAGCCATCCCGAAAGGAATGGCTTTTAATCTTGGTGGGCCCTTCGAGATTGTAAATTCCCAAAATAAATTTTGGGCCCCTTTCCGCCAAAAAGTTGCGAAGCAACGGCGTACACGTTCGCCTACTTTTTGTCTGACGAACTGGCTTATTCGGGCGTTCGGCCTCATCCGACACCACACAACAAAAAACCTCCCGCATAAGGGGAGGTTCATTGTTGGTGGGCCCGGAGAGACTCGAACTCCCGACCTATCCGTTATGAGCGGACAGCTCTAACCAACTGAGCTACAGGCCCGATCCATGGTGTGCATTATAAGTGTAATTTTTTTTAATTGCAAGTCTTTTTTTGTAAGAGATGAATTTTTTTCTAAATAAAGCAAAAGAATGTTGTTTTTTTCCTTTTCAAATGAAAAAAAATGTGTTATACTGCGTCCAAATAATATCAAAAGGAGTATGTAATGACAAAAGAAGAATATACATTTAACCCTGGTGATTTTGTTGTCTACCCTGCACGCGGTGTTGGCCAAGTTACTGAAATTAAATCAGAAGATGTTTGTGGACAGCAATTGGATATTGTCTCTGTTAATTTTAATAAAGATAGGGCAACGGTTAAAATCCCACTTTCTAAGATTAAAAAAGACGCTTCTTCTTTACGCCAAATTTCAACCCCTGAAGTGATGGCTGATGCGATTAAGATTTTAAAAGGGAAGGCTAAGGTTCGCAGAGTTCAATGGAGTCGCCGTTCACAAGAGTATACTGAAAAGATTAAATCTGGTGATCCTATTCAATTGGCTGAGGTGATGAGAGATTTGTATAAAGACCCTGAAAAAAATGAACAAACTTATAGTGAACGACAAATTTATGATCAGGCTATTGGTTTGTTTGCTCCCGAATATGCACTTGTTAATAATATGAAAGATGATGAGGCAACTGTTCAATTAAGCAATATATTAAAAGGGCGTAGTTCGGCGGAATAGACATTTATCTAATGGGACGCATCATACAATTGGTGCGTCTTTTTTTTATGGGGGAAAAATGAAAATTGTAAAATTTTTATGTGGTGTGTCGTCTTTACTTTTTGTTTCAAGCTGTACACAGTTTGAGCCTTTTGTTGACGCTCGGCGGGAAGCTGGACAAATTGAAACAATAGGTTCTTCATCAAAAGATAGACCTGTTGTGTGTTCTGGTTTTTGGGTTGATTCGCAAGAACGTTTAGTGTTGGCTGAAAAAGAGTGTCAAAAAATTGGTAAAACGGCAAAAAGTCAGTCGCTTCAATCATTTGAATGTCGTCTTTTTACGCCTGTAAAAGAAACTTTTTCTTGTGTTGAAAAAGAATAGTTTTTTCTTTAAAAACCAATATAAAAAGCTTGTATCTCAAATTGAGAAGTGCTATAATGGCGAAAAGATAAGAGGTGAAACAAAATTATTTTGTTTAAAATTTCTTTTTTATCAAGGGGTTATTTGTTTTAATTTGGTTGGAAGATAAATGGCAGAAAGAAGAACACTATATCATTATCCGTTATGTCCGTTTTCAAGGAAAGTGCGTTTGTTGTTGTTTGAAAAGGGGTTGCCTTATGGGACCATTTTTGAAATTCCCTGGGCCCGTCGTCCTGAGTTTTTAAAGTTAAATCCTTTAGGGGATGTGCCTGTTCTAATTGAACCAGATGATCCTGTTTTAACAGATCATGTTGCCATTTCTGAGTATATTAATGAAATTAAGACATTGCCAAATTTGTTGGGGGAAACGCCACGTGGACGGGCTGAAGTGCGTCGGCTAACAAACTTGTTTGATACGAGTTTTTATATGGATGTATATAAGCCGTTGGTTGGTGAGCGGGTTATTAATGCCCTCAAATCAGGTGCAATGCCAGATTCAAATATGATTAGGGCAGGGCGTGAAAATTTAAAAAGATATATGTCTTATATTGATTGGTTGGCAGCACATCGGAGCTATTTGGCGGGACGCAGTTTATCTATGGCTGATTTAGGGGTGGCAGCACATATTTCTGTGATGGATTATTTGGGTGAAGTTGAATGGGAAAATTATCCTGATGCAAAAATGTGGTATATGAAAATTAAGTCGCGAAAATCTTTTGCACCACTATTAAGTGATAAGTTGACGGGGATTATGCCATCTGAAAAGTATGCCGAGTTGGATTTTTAAGGAGGGGGTTATGTATCATTCATTAAAAAAAATGGGAATAGGTTTAGCACTGTTGTTTTTATCGGCGTGTGGTAGCGATGGTCAACATATGTATTATTGGGAACGTCCAAACACAGGTGTTAATTGGTTTGTGAGAGATCATAATGAATGTTTGGCAAACGCAGATATGTGGCCTTTTCAAATGCCAGGACTTCCTTGGGGATGGAATACCCCGCCAGAACTAAATTTGCGTTTTGATAATGATTCAGATCATGGGATTTGGGCTCAATATATCCCTTTTCCAGGAGCTCAGCCCCTTCATGTTAATTCAAAAGTGGCTGATTGGTCAATGTCTTATGATGATTATGAAGAATGTATGTTAGAGCGTAATTATGTTTTGCGTCGTCCAACAAAAATCGATAATCAAGTGTTTTTTGAATAAGTAATTGAAAGGAAACAAAATGACAAGTGAAAAAAAAGAAGCTGTTGTTGTTCAGATTTTGCCAGCATTAAATCAAGGCGGTGTTGAACGTGGCACAATTGAAATTGCCGAAGCTCTGCAAAAAGAAGGGATTAAGAATTATGTTATTTCAGCAGGTGGCAAGATGGTTTCTGAGTTAACAAGATTGGGTGTTTCTCATATTACATTGCCCGTGAATACAAAAAATCCAATTTTAATGTGGATTAATTCATATCGTCTTGAAAAGATTTTTAAAGAAACAGGCGTTTCGTTGGTTCATGTTAGATCTCGAGCACCGGCTTGGTCAGTTAAATGGGCAACAAATCGGATGAAGATTCCATTTGTCGCAACATTTCATGGTCGTTATGGTATGAAACCAGAAGTGTTTAAAAAATTTTATAACAGAGTGATGACAAAAGGGCGTTTTGTTATTGCTGTTTCTGCATTTATTCAAAACCATTTGATGAAGGATTATGCAATTCCTGATCAAAAAATCAGATTAATTCCAAGAGGGGCAGATATCAATCGTTTTAATATGAGTGCCATTTCTGTCGCTGGGTTGCAAGATTTTGCAAAAGAACATGATATCCCAACGGATAAACCAATTATTACTTTGGTTGGTAGGTTATCTCGAATTAAGGGGCATGATGTTGTTTTAGATGCTTTAAAACAAATGAAAGAAAAAGAAGTAACAGTTTTATTTGTAGGAGGAAACCCAAAAGCTGGCTATGATGAAGAAGTGAAAAAGAAAATCGCTGACTTATCTGAAAAGACAACGGTTAAGATTTTTGCTGTACCAGGGGATAAAATGCCTATGGTATACGCTTTATCTGATATTTGTGTTCAACCAACATTGGTTCCTGAATCATTTGGTCGTGGGATTGCCGAGGCTCAAGCTATGGGTCGTGTTGTTGTGGCGTCAAACCATGGCGGTGCTTGTGAGTTGATTTCAAACAATAGAACTGGATTTTTAACACCAGTTGGTGATTCGAAGATTTTGGCAGCTGTGTTGGACAGTGTTTTAGGCATGTCAACAGCAGAACGTCAAGCAATCGGTATGGCAGCACAAGAAAGTGTGAGAGAAAACTTCTCCATTCAAAAAATGTGTGACAGAACAATTGCATTATACAAAGAGATTTTGAATAATGAGTAAAGAAGAAAATGAACAAAAATTAAAGCAATTGGAAAAGGTTGCTTTACAAATTGAAAAAATGCGTTTAGGCGATTATATTAATAATATGAATCGCCCGTCGAAGATTATTTTAAATAATTTAATGGGTGGTATTGCAAAAGGGGTTGGTTTAACCGTTGGTGCGACACTGATTATTGCTTTATTATTTAAAATATTAAGCGTTATTATTTCGATGAATATTCCATATTTGACTGATATGTTGCAAGAGGTTGTTTCTATTGTAAAGGCAACCCCAATGGCAAGTGCTGTTCAAACGGGTGAACCCGCTTGTCAGTGTCCATCGATTCAGGAAAAATAGTGGATGAAAAGAAAGGATAAAGAATAAAGTATGTTAACACAAGAACAAATTAAAGTTGGTATTATTGGTTATGGTGTTATTGGCATGACCTTTGCCAAGTGGCTCGAAGAACACACAAAATGTCAAATGGCAATTTCTGATCCGCCCAAAGGGATTAATGATGATATTTCTGATTGTCATTTATACTTTATTGGTATTCATATTCCAACTGAGTTAGATGGAACGCAGGATTTGACATTGCTCCGTTCCATTATTGATACTTTACCAGAAAATAAACCAATTTTTATTCGGACAACATTATTACCTGGGACGGCTGACAAGCTTTCAACTGAGTTTAATAAACCTATTTATTTTATGCCTGAGTTTTTGACAGAAAGAACGGCATATGCAGATTTTTGTTCACAAGATATCGTTATTACAGGTGAAAGAGAGCTTTTGGATGAAATCTTTAAAACAAAAAAACGCTATTATATGAAAAATGTAGAAGCTGAAATTTGTAAATATGCACACAACGTTTTTGGTGCTTTGGCTGTTACTTATTTCAATGGTGTATACGAGCTTTGTCAAAAGATGGGTGCTGAGTATAACTTGGTTCGTGATGGCTTTTTGTTAAGTGGATATTTAAGCCCAACGCATACGCACGTTCCTGGGCCTGATGGTAAATTTGGTTATGGGGGTAAATGTTTTCCAAAGGATGTGAATGCATTTGCAATTTTTAATCAACAAAACCACTTGGGTGAGTTATTAAAAGTGACAATGGAAACGAATAAATTTTTCCGTGGACAAGAGGTTAAGTAACCACTATGTTGCATAAAAAAATCGCCCTTTTTTAAGGGCGATTTTCTATATAGAATAAGTCTGCTAATGTTTATTTAATCTCATCTAAAATCAAGATTCCACCTTTCGATGCAGGAATCATAAGCCGTTTGACAATTTTCCCACCTGAAAGATATAAAAAATCTTCATTTGTTTTGGCAAGCTCTGAAAAAATCTTTAACTGTCCTTTTTTATATTGTGCAAAATCTTTAATTTGAGGAAGAAGTCCTTTTTCTTGTACTTTATCCAATAATTCCTCAAAAGTTGGTTCTTTTTTTAAAAAATAAGTGTCAAGTCCCCAAATATCACAAATTGTATGATTATGATAGATTAATTTACCTGTTGAATCAAATTCAAGAATGCCATATGGCAACTCTTTTAGCAACATTTTATGTGCACGATCTGCGTCAGATAAAAGTGCTAAAAGCCCTTCTTCCGTTGTTTTGTCTTGCCCATAATTAAGAATATGTGGCACGTCATTTTTCTCTAATTGAAGTGGTAATTTATTCCAGTGAATATCTGTATCATCTTCTTTTTCTGTATCATAGGCCTTGTTGGCAAAACAATATTGGCCATAATTATCTTGTACATATAATGGAATTGGTAGGGTGTTTAAAGTCTGTGTTAAAATTTCACGTTGCTTAATAATGTGGATATATGATTGTCGTTCTTTGATTAAAAGAGTTGTTCTTTCCGTTGTGTCTTTAAACCAAATAACGATTGATTTATGTTTGTTGTACGGTGTATATAATAATCGTCCTGATAATGAAAAATGGAATGTTGAATCTTTGGCCGATACATTAATATCAAAGGGTGTTCCATTTTCTTTGAGCTTAACATAGTAATCTTTGATTTGTGGGATTTCATCAGGGTCAAGTGTGTCTAATATATTTGAAAAAGATGTTTTTTTATCAACAATGTGAAGTAAAAGGCACAGTCTTCTTGAACAATAGTATCCCTCTTTTTTATTGCAGTTTTCAAAATAATAACCATCAGGTGCCGAATCAAGTAAATCCTCTAATTGATTAACCGATTCTTCAATCTTGTGTAATTTGATGCGTCCTCTGCCAATTAAAAATGCGATAAGAATAACGGCGATAGAAATAAAAAGGTAAAAGAAAATTATTTCAAGAGTCATTTTGCCTCCATACATTTTATTCTTGTATAGCAATGTTTATCAATAATTTCAAGTATAATTACTTAAATCGTGTGATAGATGGATTTCGCCTATTATAAATAAAAAGAGGGTCAAATGTAAAGTAAATGGCTTTTTCACCCCTGTTATGGGCAAGAGCATTAATTAGATGATCCTCAAAATTTTGAAAATAAGGTTGTTTTAAATCATTAACAGGAGGAACCAAAGGTGTTATTTGTGCATCATCCATTTTTTCAACATCGAGTAATAATTTAGCAAAATTAGGATTAAAACAAATTGTGCTACCTAAATTACGAGCATATTTATTTTCTTTTAATTGAGCCACGTTTTTTTTCTCAAATAAAAGAAATAAATTGTTTGATACTATAAATTCAGGATTATTGAGCATATTTAGAATTTGGCTTGTTATTTTTAGGTAATCTTTGTGATAAAAATCGTCATCATCAATTTTGCATAAGTAGTCGTATTTTGAAATATCAATATCTCGATAAGTGTTCAGTAAATTCGTAAATTGGTGCTTGTTTACATGTGTATTAAAAATTAAACGTTTTTTATCAATAAATTCTTGAATGTTGGGCAATATAATTTGATTTATAATAGATTCATTTACCCCCTTTAATGAGATTGAAACGTCAAAATAATCCCCATGTGATTGAGCAAATAACTGTTGCACCTGATTCATAAGAAAAACAGGCCGTTTATAGCTTGAAAGTAAGAGTAAAAATTTATGTGGCTTTAAATGGGTGCGGGTGGTGGTAAGTGTTTGATAAATATTATTTTTTTGTCTTTTTAAAGTGAAAAAATCCCCGTTATCTTTTTTTAATAAAAGGTAAGATGGTTCTTTTAATTCATAGTTATCGTTAAAAGAGACATTCCTATTTATTAAATCTGCCCCAGCAATAAGTTTAAATGAAAGTTTCTTATTGTTGCTATAGCAAGCCCCCTTGTTGGTACAGGTAATATATAAAACGGCTTCATCTGTTTGATATTGAAAAGATATCTTCGACAAACGTAGAGGAAGTGGCTTTCGCTCTATATAGCTCATCTTATCTTTAAAAGTATCATTTTTATCAGTTGCTAAAAAGGGTGTAAAAAGAGTTTCTTTATATGTGAAATCAAATCCTAAATCATTCGAATTTGAAATAAAACCACAGACATCATTTAATGAGCAATAGCTATTATCTTGCTGTCGGTCAAAAGGACTTGGGAAATTTGCTGTTTTTAAAAAAATTCGTTGCGGTATGCGTCTTAAATTATATGAATGGGTATATTTAAGATAAAGAGAATATCCCATATACCCATTTAAAAATAAAAAAACAAAGATAATAAAAATTTTTTTAATTTTATGTGTCATTAATTTGGTCGCATAATAGATTGATTTGTCTGATTATAGATAAAATGAGTGACTGGTGTCAAATATAAATATTTTTTATTTTCATGTAATGCAATTTTATGAATTAAAAAATCTTCGTATATCTTATCTTGTTTTGAAATTTGAGGTTCGATATAGAGTAGCTTTTGAGCAAAATTTTTTGAAAAACAAATTGTTGCACCGACAAATTCAGAATTACCTCTTTTTAAAAATAATTGATTTGATGGTTTTAAAGTCGTCAAGGTGCCTGATGTTAAAAAATCTGGTCTATCATCTAGTGTATTTAGAAGTGTATTGATTGTATTTAAATAATGAGAATCATAAAAATCATCGTCATCAATTTTACACAGATAATCATATTTCGATATGTCAATATTGCGATATGTGTTTAGCAAGTTTGTTAGTTGATCTTGATTTTTATCATAAGATAATGTCAATCTTTTTTTATCAATGAGATGGGATAGATTTGGCAAAACAAGATGATCCAAAACATCTTTTGAGACGCCCTTGATTGAAATTGAAAAATCAAAATAGTTTTCATCATAATCTTGTTTTAAAAAATTATGAATCTGATTTGTCATATAAATGGGGCGTTTATAACTTGAAAGTAAGAGTAAAAATTTATGCTTTTTTAAAATATGGTGGGGGGGGGTAACTATTTGATAAACATCATCTTTTTGCTTTTTTAAAGCAAAAAGTGAATTGTCATTATTTTTTAAAATAAGTTGTTTTATATCGCCAAAAGAGTATTTTTGATTTTCCTCTAAATGATTCAAAATATGTGTTGACCCAATTAAAAATGAAAACGGCATTTTTGTATCTTGATGATAGCAAGAACCATCTTGTTTAACAGATATATTAAGAATATGATTATCTTTTTTTAGGTTAAAAGTAAAGAGGTGAGAAGGGATATTTATTTCTTCAATATATTGATTAACATAAGTATCTCTTTTGTTGGGGTGTTTGAAAAATCTTGTTATGATATTTTGCTCTTTTGTAAAATCAAAACCTGTTTGAGTGCGATTTGTAACTTTTCCGCATTGTTGGGTAGAACAATATAAATTTCCCTCTGTTTTTTGAAAGAATAAGCGACCGACTTCAGATTGTAAGAAAAATTGATTGGGTAAAATCCAATTTGTGATGGAGGGAATACCCAACTGATATATTGCATAGGCAATAAAAAAAATAAGAAAAGAAAAATAAGTCAATTTTTTAAGTTTCATAGGTCTCTCTTAATTTAATTTGGTCGCATAATAGATTGATTCGTCTGATTATAGATAAAAAGAGGTTTTAAAGAAAAATAAATGAATTTTTCATTTTTTTGCTGTGCTAATTGATTTAAAATAATATCTTCATAAACATTTTTAATCCCATTTGCAAAATTACTTTTTAATAAGGTGTTAACTTGTTCATTAGACATCTTTTCAATTTCAAAGAGTTGTTTTGCAAATGTGTTAGAAAAACAAATGCTGGGGCCCGTTCTTGATGTAAGAGTTGTTTTTAAATAGACTTCATCAACATCTTTTTTGAGGGTTGATATAATCCCAGATGTTAAAAAAGCGGGATGTCCAGTGGCATTTAAGATTAAATTAATGTTTTTAAGGTAATCTTTGTGGTACCAGTCGTCATCATCAATCTTACAAATATAATCATAGTTGCTTAAGTTAATATCTCTTAAGGCATCTAACATATTTGAAAATTGATTTTTGTTTTCGTCTTGTCGTATCAACAATTTGTTATTCAAAATAAGCGGTTTAAAATCAGGTTCAATCATATGGTTATAGACGTCATTATTAACCCCTTTTAACGAGATGGATATATCAAAATGATTGAAACCAATGCTTTGTAATTTTAGTTGTGAAACAAGACCCGTCAAATAAATGGGGCGTTTGTAGCTTGAGATAATAAACAAAAAACGGTTTGTTTGTTTTGGGGCAGGAATTTCCTCAAAAACATTATCTTTTTTATGAAAAACATGTTCATTACCATCTTTATTACTTAAGATGATAACATCACTTTCATTGGGTGAATAATTTTTATCAAAAGGCATATCAGGTGTAATTTTTTTTGCACCAATAACAAATTGAAAAGGCAATTTTTCATTTTGACTCTGACAGTTATCCGTCTGACACAAGACTCTTAGAACCGTATCATTATATTTTAAGTTAAAGGAAATTTGTGGCGTGATGTATGTTTTATTTTTATGTGTATCAGATTTTAAAATATAAACATTTTTTTCATCATTGGATTTTGTAAATGAAAGTGTTTTGTGCTTTTCCCAATAAAAATCAAACCCATTTTTTGTCAAATGCTCAATATAGCCACAGTTGTCTATTTGACAATATTTCTTCCCATGAACACGATGAAAAACGGCTCTCCCATTTCCTGTGTGTAAATAAAGTGTGTCAGGTAATGTTTTAACGGATAAAAATGTTGTATAATCAACAAATTTGTCAACCGATTTTAATGAGATATCATATAGAAAATATCCAGCAGAAAGAACGAATAATCCTGTAAAAAATATTTTTTTAATTTGCATTTTATAATCCTTAACTCTCTTATAAAAAGTATCTATTTGAAAGTCAAATCTTTTTTTGTTTTTTTACTTTAATAAGACCAATGTCATTTTATTGTAACAGTTTTTTTCTTGCTTTTATAAAATGTATTGTGATATATAAAGGTATTCATAATGCTGTTTTAACTTATTTTAAATGCAGCTAGATTGTTGTTAAAAAACAAAGGATATACGCTATGTTTATGCAATTATTTAAAAATAAAGATTTTTTACCTTTACTTGTTTCTCGTTTTTTGTCAGCTGTAAATGAAGGGTTTATTAGAATTGTTTTTCTGTTTTTTGTGACTTACAATTTAACAAAGTCAAACACTATTTTTATGATTATGGCTGTTTTGTTATATGCTTTGTCTTTTTGCTGTGGGACAATCTATATTGGACAAATCGCAGATCGTTTTTCAAAAGGGAAGGTGCTTAAGGTTGTTCGTCTTGCTGAAGTTGGGATTATGGCATTGGCGTTAGCGAGTATCTTTTTAGATTCACGATTGCTTTTAACATTAATTTTGGTTTTAATGGGTATGCTCAATGCTTGCTTGCGTGTACTTGATAGTGCATTGGTGATGGAGGTAACGCATAAAACAAAATATAATGCTGCTAATACGTTGATGAAAATAGGGATTGTTTTTGCTGCGGCCTTTGCATGTTTGCTTTTGACCTCGATTTTAAAATTTGATGTGGCTTATTTTGTTGTGTGTTTTACGGGACTTATTGCTTCTATTATCAGTTATTTTATCACACTTAAAGTGCCACAAAATGAGCCTGCGGATAAAACTTGTTCCTTATTTCAAAACCCATTTAATGTTTTTGGCTATGTGGCAGAACAACTAAAACATCAATTTGATACGTGGACATATTTAGTTGGTATTGCTTGGTTTTGGATGATGGCTTCTGTGATGTTTTTCTTTGCACCTGAATATGCAAGAACGATATTAAACGCCCGTTGGTCAGTGATGATTTTCTTATATGCTGGTGTTTTTACTGTTGGTTATATCATTGGTGCAATGCTTTATGCAAGACTGTCCCGTAAGAATAACATGGGTGCATACACAAGTATCGTTGGTCTTTTGATTTCAGCATTTTTGTTGCATTTTATTTTTGCAAGTAGTGCCGTTGTTGGTTTGTCAGATAAAGTTCTCACAGTTGCAAAAATGCTGTCTTTAGGAATCCCTTATTGGTGCATTATTTTTGATGTGTTTGTTTTGGGTGGGTTATCAGCATTTTATCTTATTCCGTTTTACACGTTATTACAATGGAAAACGCCACCACAAATGTCAGGGCGGATGTTTGCATTTTCTGGTATGGTGAATGCTATGGCTGTTGTGGTAATGTTTATGTTTATGTTATCATTAAATGCTTTTTCTTTTGGTGTGTTGGAAATTTTATTAGTTGTCGCACTTGCAAATATTTTTGTAGCTGTTTATATGGTGCGTTTGCTTCCTTTACAGTCACGCAAAAATGTATTTAGATTTATTTTATCCTTTTTGTTTAAGGTTGAGGTAAAAGGTATTGAAAATCTTGAAAAAGCGGGGAAAAGAGCCTTAATTATTCCAAATCACATGTCTTATATGGATGTGCTTTTAATTTCAGCTTTTGTTGACAGAAAAATAACTTTTTCAGTAAGTGATCGGTTAATAGAAAAAACGCTGGTTAAATTTATGACGAATTTAATGGATGTAAGACCTTTAGACCCACAAAGCCCTTATGCAGTTAAGTATATGGCAGAACGATTGCAAGAAGATCGTCTTTGCATGATTTTGACAGAGGGGTTAATTGATGGTGGAAATTCCCGTATGAAAATTTATGAGGCACCTGCAATGATGGCTGTAAAAGGGGGAGCACCTATTGTACCAATCAGAATTGATGGAGCCTCGTTTACACTTTTTTCACGGGTTAGAGGAAGACGCAATCACTTTAAATTATTTCCAAAAATTACAATTACAATTAAAGAACCCGTTGCATTTGATTATCCAGAGGGGATGACAACGAGGGAAATTCGTGAAAAATCAAGTTCTAAATTGCATAAAATGCTTTCTTTAATGTCATTTGAAAATTTTGAAAAAAATATCACGATATTTGAATCAATTGCAAATGCAATGAAAATGGTGGGTTACTTTAAGCCTGTGTTAGAAGATACAGCTAGAAAACCTGTCAAATTCTGTGCTGTATTTTTAAAATCATTTATTTTAGGGCGATTGTTAAATCGGGCATTACCTGATGAAAAGTATGTCGGTCTTATGATACCAACATCAAATGCTTGTGCATTGAGCTTTTTAGGGTTACATGCTTTTGGTAAAGTGCCTGCGATGATTAACTTTACATCTGGGCCAAAACAGGTTATTTCAACCTGTGAAACCGTTGGACTTAAAACCATTGTGACAGCAAAAAAAGTTGTTATAATGGCCAAGCTTGAAGGTTTGGTAACGGCAATTGAAAATGCAGGGATTAAGGTACTTTATTTAGAAGATTTAAAATCAACACTCACTTTAAATGATAAGTTTTTTGGTGTGTTTGGAGCGATTTGTCCTAAATGGGCCTATCAAAAATCATTGAAAGAGCCTGTTAAGTCAACTGATCCAGCTGTTATTTTGTTTACATCAGGGTCAGAGGGAATGCCAAAAGCGGTCTTTTTGTCACATACAAATATGTTGGCGAATGGGTATCAAGTTGTGGCTTCATTCGATTTGTACCAAACAGATGTGTTTTTAAATTGTTTACCATTATTCCATTCCTTTGGTTTAGGTGCTGGTACAATTTTGCCTCTTATTTGTGGTGTAAAAACAGTTTTATATCCAACACCATTGCATTACCGTATTATTCCAGAGATTTGTGCTTCTGCAAAAGCAACGATTTTCTTTGGTACAGATACGTTTTTGGCTGGTTATGCAAAATGTGCAAATCCATATGATTTTAACAGTTTGCGTATTGTGGCTGCTGGTGCTGAAAAGGTTAAAGATGAAACACGCAAAATTTGGGCTGAAAAATTTGGTGTGCGAATTTTGGAAGGATACGGTGCAACCGAATGTTCACCATTTATCTCGGTTAATACTTTCTTGCATCAAAAAAAGGATTCTGTTGGGACTTTACTTCCTGGTCTTGAATACCAATTAAAACCTGTTGAAGGGATTAAAGATGGGCAAGAGTTATGGGTGAAAGGACCAAATATTATGTTGGGTTATATGCGACATACAGCACCTCTTACATTAGAGCCACCACAAGATGGTTGGTATGATACTGGGGATATTGTCACCGTAGATGAAAATGGCTTTATTTCGATTAAAGGTAGATGTAAACGATTCGCTAAAATTGGTGGTGAAATGGTATCGTTATTATCTGTTGAAATGGTGATTGAGAAGAATTGGCCTGGTTTTGTTTCTGGTGCGGTTAATATTCCAGATGCGAAGAAAGGTGAAAAAATAGTTTTAATCACAACTTGTAAAACGATTACAAAAGAAGGGTTGATTGAGGCATTTAAAAAGGCTGGGATTACCGAACTTGGTTTGCCATCTCAAATTATTACAACAGATCAACCACCGCTTTTAGGTTCTGGTAAATTTGATTATGTAAAAGCAAAAGAAATTGCTTTAGACGAATGTAAATAAGGAATTTGAGCCTCTTTGATTAGAGGCTCATAACATACTGAAAAGAGGAAAATATGACAAAGAAAATAGCAGTTATTGGAGCAGGTGCATGGGGTACAGCTTTAGCAATTACCGCCATAAATGCAGGGAATCAGGTGGTTTTGTGGGCTTTTGAAGAAGAAACGGTAAAAGAGATTAATCAATCAAGACGGACCTCTTATTTGCCAGCAGCCCATTTGCCAGAATCACTGATTGCAACCTCTGATATGGCAGATGCTTTATCGGGTACGGATGTTGTATTATTTGCAACACCAGCTCAATTTAATCGTGCTGTTTTTGAAAAAATGGTTCCATATTTAAAAAGTGATACACCAGTTGTTTTGTGTGCAAAAGGGATTGAGCTTAAGACTGGTTTATTGTTGAGTGAAGTGGTCGAAAGTATTAAATCAGATACAAATTTAGCGGTCTTGTCAGGTCCTGGTTTTGCTGTTGAATTGGCACGTCATTGTCCAACAGCTGTCACAATTGCATCAAAAGATGAAAATCTTGCAAAAGAATTGTGCCAACTTTTAAAAACAGATTATTTTAGACCTTATTCTTCATCTGATTTAATTACACCTCAGATTTGTGGAGCACTTAAAAATGTGATGGCAATTGCATCAGGTATTGCGGACGGGTGCAATTTAGGTGATAATGCACGTGCTGCTTTAATCACGCGTGGATTAGCCGAAATGGCACGATTTGCTGTGATGCTTGGGGGTAAAAAAGAATCTGTTATGGGATTAAGTGGGGTTGGGGATTTGATGTTGACGGCTAACTCAAAACAATCTCGCAATTATTCTTGTGGGTATGAAATTGGGCAAGCAGGATGGGCAAAGCCTGTACTCGATAGATGCACCAAGACAGTTGAAGGTGTTGCAACTGCTAAATCTGTTTTAAAAAGAGCGAGAGATTTAAATGTTGAAATGCCAATTTGTACTGTTGTTGAAGAAATTATCTATCACGATAAAGCAATTAAAGAGGCAATGACTGAACTCTTATCTCGTCCACTTAAAACGGAGCAAGAAAGGCTATAAAAATGAGTATCCCAGTTCATGTTGGTATTATTATGGATGGCAATGGCAGGTGGGCTCAAAAACGTGGATTGCCTAGAACTGCAGGGCATAAAAAGGGTGCTGAGAATTTAAAAAAAGTTTTAAATGCTGCAAGAAAAACAGGTGTTAAAGTTGTAACCCTTTATGCGTTTTCTTCTGAAAATTGGGCTCGCCCTAAAGAAGAAGTTGATACGCTGATGAATATGTTTCGTGAATATCTCAAAAATGATATTCATGACTTGATTAAAGAAGGGGTGCGTGTTTCATTTATTGGAGAAAGGGACCGCTTTGACTATGATTTGCAAGAACAGATGAATCTTATAGAGGCCAAGACAAAAGATTTGAATTCATTTCATGTTGTTTTAGCCTTAAGTTATGGCTCTAGAGGGGATATTTTAAACGCTGTTAAAACAATTGCAAAAAAAGTTGAACAAGGTGTTTTAAAATCAAACGAAATTGATATGTTTCAATTTTCATCACATTTGTCAACGGTTGGAATTCCAGATCCTGATTTAATTATTAGAACAAGTGGTGAATCAAGGGTTAGTAATTTTTTGCTTTGGGAATTGGCGTATGCTGAATTTTATTTCACACCTGTTTTATGGCCTGATTTTGATGAAAAAGAGTTTGAAAAAGCTATTAAAGAGTTTGAATTGCGTCAACGCAGATTTGGCAAAGTTTAAACTTTGATTTTTTAGGCTATTGTAATGGATGTTAAATTATTTTTTTCTTTAAAATAATTAATGAGCCAACAATAATACCAATTTTAATTAAAATGGCTGATAGAATTGCTGTTCGGACGCCATATTCATCTGCAATATATCCCATTAAAATAAGTGCAAATGCCATAAAAATACTAGATAGACAAGAAATAATGGATTTCATCGTGGCTCGTTGATCTGGTGAAAATTCTTTTTGCATAATGTCTGTGCAACTTGTTTTTTCTGAACCATAAAATAAGCTAACAGTTGCCATGATAAAAGGAGAAAAAGCATTGTTTAAAATCACCCCAACTAATCTAACTGTAGCATTTGCAATCATAGAGCCAAAAAATAATTTAACAATATTTATTTTACGAAAATAAGGAACAATAAAAAATCCAACTATCCCTAAAATATGTTTTAAAAAGCGAACAATATTAACACCCCATTGTGTTATCAGTGCTTGATAATAGGCTCCTTCAAAACGGAATGTCGCCATTCCAAAAGCTGTATCAAGCATTTCAATTGAGGCATAAAAACGCAGTTTTTTGTTTTGCCACAGTTTTTTAAAAGCAATACGAAAATTTGCCCATGTGCTTTTTTTATTTTCTCGTGTGCGTTTGGGTTCAATGTAAAACCACACAGCAATAAATTGGCATATAAATGGGATAAGAGAAATCCAAGCCACTGTTTGTAAAGAACAAAAATAAGTCATGCCAGCTGCCATAACAGCACTGAGTGCCAATCCAGTTTGTCCCCAGCCACGGCTTTTTGCATATTGAATTTTAAAATTTTCTTTTTCACCTAATTCTTCCATTGTTTCATAGATGAGAGCCTCATCTGTTCCAGATTTAAGACTTTCAGCTGTACCGTATAAAAAAGCACCTAAAAATAACAAAGATGGACAATGAAAATTCCCTGCCAATGCCCATAATAAAAAAGAAAAACAAATAAGAGCAGGGGAAAATAATAATGTTTTTCTTCGACCCATTTTGTCAGAAATTAACCCTGCAGGAATTTCCATAAAAGTTGTAGAAAGTGATGAAACAGCAAAAACAGACATGGCTAAAGCATATGAATGAGTTATTGTTTCAAAATAAACAATAGCTAAAGGTGCTAAAAACCATAATCCACCGAAAAACTGTGTTAATTTAAATAAAATAATGTTTCTCTGTATCATAGCTCACTCCAGTATAAGTATATGTATGATACTAAAATTTTTGATAATATTCAAGCTGAAAAATAGAAATGAAATTGTCATCTATTGCTTTTAAGATTTATTCAAGCGTTCGAAATTGATTTATTGAAGAATTTGTATTCAAATTGGTATGACGGGCAATTTGAATGCCTCCTAAATACTTTTCTTGATATCTTTCTTGAGCTAGTTTGACGTCCTGTTCTGAAATACCAATAAATCTAACTGGTTGGATATCAGGGTGAATAAATTGTGGCACTTGATTTAAATAAAAGGCATGTATTTTTTGTGTGTGATGAATTGTTTCAACAGGGCTATCTGTTAGATAAAGCACGCTAATTTGAATATCTGCTGGAATCTCATTTATTTGGGTTCGTTTAGCATGGACTTCTTTTGCCTTTAAATCAAGGGGGAGTGTTTTTATCTTTGTATCATTGATTATGAGTGTTTCAACCGATAAGTTTGAAGGTAAATTTTGAACATTTGATTTTGATATATTAATTTTTTGTGCTTTTAAATTTGCAGGTAGTTCTTGTAACTTTGACCCTTGTGCTTCAAGTTGGTTAAATGTTAAGCCATTTGGAAATTTTTTTATTCCTGTATTAAATACCATTAAAATGCATTCAAAATGTTGTATTGGTAATTTAGAAATGCTGGTTTGCCCAATATCAAGCCATTTAACATTAAGATCGGTAGGCAAATTTTTAAGTTTAGTGCATTGTCTTAAAAAAAGTCGATCAAGATGCATTTTTTGAGGTAAATATTCCAATGGTGTATAGCTTAAATCAAGATATTCCGTAACATTTAAATTTCTGATATCTGTGATGTTGCTATGACGTGCATCAAGTAATTTTAAAGTCAAATCGGGTAGCTCTTTAACCGCTGTATGAACCAAAATAAGTTGATTTGTTTGAATATCTTTTGGAATATAGATTAAATTTTTGCATTCGACTGTCAGCTTGTCACAATGGATATTTTGAGGTACTGATATCATTTTTTCACTTTCAAGAGTGAGTGAATTTTTAATTTTGACATTTGAGGGGAAAATATTTAAGCGGTCGGCATCAGTTATTGTTAAATTATGAATAACAGTACCTCGTTCATCTATATTTTTTAAATCGCACGCATGAATTTTTGCATATTGAGCTATGACTCCGCTTAAATTTAAATGTCTGATATGATGCGTGAAAAGTGAAGTTGTATAAAAATAAGTTTGATTATCTCTTTCTATAGTTTGAAAATTGATATCTGTTGATTCTAAATAATCCTTTATATTGTTCGGGTTATTGGGATCGGCAAAGTAATATTTCCGTTGCAGTGTGTCGATGTAGTAATTAGAAACGGTTGTAAAAAGGCCATAAAAATGTTGAGGGTTAATATTTGTTTTGACAATCTCTTTTAGATAAAAAGAAAAAAGAGATTGAGATACACCATAAGCTTTGTCACAAAGGTAGATGCGATTACTTAAAATTGGTTTAATGTTTAAATCTGAAACAGCCTTTTTTATTTTTTGCAGAAGCGGTAAATATTGCTTATTTGTTTCATATGGCGAAATAAGTGTCAACCGTTCAAAATTTTTTAAATCATTATTGTATACAGATTGATAAAAAGTATCAAACTGATTATTTATTTGTTTTAAATCATTTATCGACACAAATGGTTTTAATAAAATCCGTCCCAATCGTTTATATGGGTTTTGGCTATTAACCAAATAAGCAACAATTGAACCAACTCCTATTTGATTGGGTAAATCATGGCTGTATTCATCATCTTGGGCCATACAGCTATTCCAATCGGTATATTCACTCATGCGAGCAATATCCTTAGGTCTTGTTGATAAAATAATCATATCCGCTTTATCCGTATTAGAATTTAAATTTAATGGATTTTGTTCGCGGATTTGGATATCTTGAATGCATTTTTGCTGTTGGATGTAAAATGATTGAAGTGATGTTAAATAAGCCAATATTTCATTTTTTTGAAAAGGTGATATTTTTTTTAACTCAAAGAATAACGGTGCTGAAAAAGAAATAGTTTTTCCTGTCCTTTTTTTTAAAAAATGATTCATTGAATTTAAATTATTTACTGAAAAAGACTTGCTTGAAAGCATTTTTGTAAAAAGTTTAAAATCATCATTGGATAATTCCATGGTAATTTTTTTTACATTTTCTAGATTTTTAATAAACGAAACTAAAAAACGTCCAAATTTTGTTTCTTTTTTGCCATCAACAATAAAAACGGTTTTCTTTTTCGGATTTGAATCAATAACTTTTAATCGAATATGGTGAGTGGTTGGAATATTGATGTTGAGATGGTTTACAACCAATTGCATTTGTTGAAAAAGATGGGGAATGTCTGGAATTTTAATAAAAACCCGCTTGTTATCTTGAAAAATAGGAGGGAGTTTTGTTCCGTACAATATCCTGTTAATTAATCCTTTGTAAATAATGTTTTTTTCAAGTTGTTTTTTGTGATTTATTTCTTTTTTTAAATCATCAAAGAATTTCTTTATTTCTTGATAAGATTGGCACATAGAGATTGAACTTAATATCTCCTCAATGTTTAAGTTGTAGATACTTGAAAAAATAGAGATTCTTGTTAGCAAATTGATGATTTGTTTGTTCTTTATAAAATGTTCATTTAAGCCATTTTTATCAATATAATTAAGAACCCGTTTTTTGTGAAAAAGGATACTGTTTTGAAAAATTTTATGTATATCTTTTAATTCAAGATGTTGATAAAGATACCCGTTTATCATCACAACCTCTTAAATTAAACAAAAAAGCATAAAAGAATTTGTTTTATAATTCATAGATAACTCATTAAAATAATGGGCAAATTATACCCTTTCTTTTTGTTAAAATCAATGGAAAAAGTACATTGAAAAAAGGTTTTTTATACCGCTATTCTTTTGTTTTTGGTGTATTTTTTGTTCGCATATCTCTATTCATTTTAATTTTTTTGAATTCTTTTATATAGCGAGATTTTGCTTTGTTTATAGCATTATTTGTAAGGCCTTTTATAATCTTATTGGGAATATCTGGATGGATGAATTGAACATTTGTATCAACTAAAATCTCATTCAAATGTTCTGAATAATGAATAATTTTAACAGGACTATTTCTTACAGAAAGAATGTTGACGTGAATCCCACTTGGAATGGTTGTTATTTTTGTTGAATCAAGGTTAAGATAATATGACTGAATTGTTGAAGGAATTTCTGTTATTTGTGTTTTTGAAGCATCAATATAATCACCTTTTAAGTGCTCTGGTAAGGAGCTAATAGGGCAATCTATTATGTTTAGATTTTTAACAGTTAAAAAGTCGGGTAATTCACTCAATCCAGAACCAGCAGCATTTAGATTTGTATATTGAACAGATAAATCCAATTTTTTGAGATTTTTACAGTAATTGATAATCAAGTTTTGTGTTTGAATGTCTTGTAATTTAGAAATTTTTGAAGCAGTAATATCGATTTTTTGTGTAGCTTTGAAATGGGGGGGGATAGTGGTTAAATTTGTGCAATGACTGGCTTCTAATACGGAGATTTCAAGAATATTTGGGATTTCTAAAAGAGGTGTATGTGAGCAAATAAGAGTCTGAATTTTTGAATGTTCACCAATTTTTGATAAAGGTGTATGGCTAACATTACATGTGTTTGCCTCAAACTCTTGTGGTAATTCTGTTAAGTTACTATGCTCCAAAAAGATATTTTCAACTTTCATATTTCTAGGTAAATATTGAATATTCGAATATTGAGCAAATACGTTTTTTATTTGAATATTTGCAGGGAGGGTTGAAATATGCTTACAGTTGATTAAATAAAGTATTTCAGTTTTTAAAGGTGGCAGATTTTGAATATTCGACCCTGTTAAAATAAGCTGTTTTGTAATGTTGATATCATCAGGCAATGATTTTAAATTAGAGCAAAGTGACGCATCTAATTTTTCAAAAGAAAGTCCATTTGGTAAATATCCAATAGGGGTGTTTGTAATTAAAAGTTCTCTAATTTGAACACTGGGGTCGATTTCAAGTAGCGGTGTGTTTTTTAAATCAACCATGTCAATACAAGTTCCTTTTGGAATTTGTGTAATAAAGGTATCGCTTGCAATAAATGTTTGAGCATGCAAGTGAGTTGGAATACTTTCAAGACCAGATTTTTGACCCTTAAAATGAGAAAAACGAATGTTTTTATGTAATTTTCTAAGATTTATTGCTCCAATTGCCGTAATGCTATATGTATTCAGAGCAGGGAGATTTTGTATCCCACTAAAAGAAATATCCAAAGTTTGTGACACAATGATATTATCAGGAATTGTTTTTATTTTTTTGCAATTACTGAGTGTTAGTTTTTCCAAATTTAATGGGGGCAAATGTGTCACATTTGTACTTGCAATGTTTAAAGATTTTACATTTAAATCGGCTGCAACACTGCTTAAATGAGTATTCAAACATATGAGTTCTTTTGTTTTTATGCCAAGAGGCATATCAAACTTTTTAAGTGAATTTTGAAATACGATTTGCCCATTAACGTGCAAATTTTGTGGAAATGTTCTTAACTTAAACATTTCAGGTCTAGAAACTAAAAGAGTATTTGTTTGCACATACTCGATAGATTCGTTTAAAACATCCCCATCTAATGCAAGTGAATCGGTTTTGAGTGGTTTTAAATGCAAATTTTTAACATCTCTTATATCAAGTGTTGGAATTTCAATGATGTCATCCGATGTAAATTGGTATGCTAAACGATTGTGTGTTAAAAATGTAATCAGATTGTTTTTGTCTTTTTTATTATACAATTGATAGGTTAGATCTAGTTGGTCAAGATAAAATGGAGCAGAAATCATAACTGAACCTTGAACGGTCAAATTATTAAGATAGGTATTTGCAAATTCTTCTAATATTTTGACAAATAAAGGATTTTGAAGGCCATAAACTTTGTCAATTTTATAGATACGTTCGACATTATTAGGTTCTAAAATAAAATCATCCTCATCAAGGTGTGATGTTTCGCTTATGATAAAGGCTTTTTGCTTTTCAAGTACTTCTTGATAGGTTGTTGTAATGAATGGATTAAAAGTAATTGTTGGAAATGTTTTTATATTTTCATGTGAAAGTGAAAAATAAGTATCGCGTTGGCGAATTGTTTTTCCCGTTTCATAGGGCTTTAAGATGGTTCTTGCCAATTTTTTTTGAGGGTGTTTACTGTTAACACCATAAGCAATAATCGAACCAGCCCCAATCTGCATCATAATATCTTGATAGCAAGAACCATCAACAGACATACAACTTTCCCAATCGGAAAAGGTGGACATTGTTGAAATATCATTTGGTTTGATAGATAAAATAATCATATCAATACCTTCTTCATCGATTGTATTGATTGAAGATTTGATTCTCATTTCATGTAAGGCGGTGCGAAAGTCTTTCAACCGATTGATAATATTTTCAAGTATGAATAAACATACATTTTTATCCTTTGGTTGATGGCGAATGATATGTCTTAAAAAAACAGTGTCAAAATGAAAGGGCGGAAATTTCTTTTTTTTCTTAAAGCGGTTAAAATAAAGGCTCAGGTTTTTATCATTTGGTATTTTTGTGATGAATCGAAAGAAATCTGATAATAAAGTATTGTTGTCCTTTAAAATAGATAAAAATGAGATACATTCTTTTTCCCAAGCGAACAGTTTACTCACGGGTTTGATGGGTTGATTTTGAAATAAATAAAATCGATTGCTTTTTGTTTTTTGATTTTGTTGACATTGGTAGGAAAAACGTTCACACTTGGGAAGTGAAAAATTAAGATAATCCACAATATCTTGCATTAATTCTGTTTCTGATAAAATGGGGCTGGTTTTAAGGTAAATGCGAGGCGTATTCTTGAAGATTTCAGGAAATTCAATGCCATATAACCGCCTTCTTGCAATCCCTGCTTGTTCAAGTGGGAGCAATTTTGACCGAAGGTAGATGGCTTCTTGCTTTATTGCTGTGATAATTTGCTTGATATCATCATTATCTTCAGATGCCATCAAATATTTTAAATAAATATTTGTTTTAATATTGTATTTGTAGCAAAGAACAATCGCTTTTGTCATTTGCTCAATCAGATAATCTTCTTCAAAATGGGTGGGTATAATATCTTTGTGTGTCTGATAAAAATAGATAGCCTGATCTTTTAAATTTTGATAGGCTTGTTTATAAACAATTGCAATGTCATCATTTGATAGAATGGTGTAATTTTCTATCTTATTTTTTTGAGACATTTGTTCTTTTGCTCCAAGTTATTTAATAAGGTCGCATTATATCATAATTTTTAAGCTAAGTAAACAATATTTTAATATATTTATACAAAACTAGCCAAAATAATTTTGGGGGAGAATATTTTGTTGGATGTCTTAATATTTTTTTGATAAAGAGAGGGTTGTTTTTTTTTATAACATATAAAATGATTTTTTATTTTTTTAATCTAATGGCGGTGAGGTAAGGGATTGTAAATTGCTAAGGCAATTTATCCCTCATTACATTCAGGACTGCCTTCGGCATCGTTCGCTTTCGCTCACCGAACCCACAAACGTGGGTTCTCATCCGCACCCGCTATCCTTATAAAAAAAGCTCTCGCAAAGAGAGCTTTTTAATGGCGGATAGGGTAAGGGATTGTAAATTGCTAAAGCAATTTATCCCTCATTACATTCGGGACTGCCTTCGGCATCGTTCGCTTTCGCTCACCGAACCCACAAACGTGGGTTCT
>CALARE010000054.1 GCA_937888725.1 uncultured Alphaproteobacteria bacterium
CACTAAAAATGAAAAATAAATTGGCATCGGCATCTGAAAAAACAGAATAGCCCCCGTCCCCAAACAAAGAACCGTCCTTTAACAGGACGGTTTAAATTCTGGCTCGGGCAGTTACTCGAACCAACGACATACGGATTAACAGTTGGTTCAGAAAGGGTCAAAAACGACCTGTGAAAAATCACTGTAAGCCACAGCCAGAGCGGCTTGTAGCGATTTTATAAAAATCAAAATTTTGCCTAAAAAATTCAAAAATATATCTCTGGTATAAAAATTGTTTTATATCTTATTGTATCTAGTTGATATTTAATACAACTAAATCCAGTTTTTTCAGCGGGATTTTTTCAATTTTTCTAAATCCAGATTTTTTATAAAAAAATTTGGCATGGAAACCAGAAAAACTAAGACACAGCGGGATATTGTATGATGCGGTTTTACGATGATGAATTTATTTGCTTGGTATAAATTTGAAAAATTTCGTATAAAAATGTATAAATATCAGTATAAACAAATAGTATATGAAATGTATAAATTCATGCCAAAAGTGCCGGTATAAAGAATGTATAAAAACGGTGGTATAAATCGCTGATTGTGTTTGTTTTTATATCCAGATACGTCAAATGTTTTCCAATGATTTCAGTTGAAAAAATAATAGTATTTTGGTACGGTAGAACCAGAAAATAATCATAAACTAAGGACAGAATCATGACATTCGAAGAAGTTAAAGAAAAATTAGAAACAGCGAAAGACTTTAAAATTGTTGAAGTGTTGGATATAAATCATGGAAAACAAATAAAATTGAATAACGGCTGTTCTGTCAGTTGTTACACGAGCGGAAAATTTCTTTGTCAGGGAAAAAATGCGGAAAGTGTGAAAGCATTTATCGAAAACAAGGCGGAAATAAACAAAAATGTTTTTGTTGTTTATGGGCATGATATCAACGCCAGAACTCAGCTTGATGCAATGCTGAGGCGTTGGGATTTAAAACCGATTATACTAGACCAGCTAGCTTCTGGTGGTAAAACTATAATTGAAAAATTGGAAGAATATGGTGCAAAAGCTAATTATGCTATAGTTTTAGCAACGCCAGATGATGAGGGGAGGTGTTTGACCGAAGAAAAAATGAAAAAACGCGTTCGCCAAAATGTTGTTTTAGAACTAGGAATGTTTCTTTCAAAATTAGGTCGAGAAAAAGTGGCTATTTTGTTGAAGCAAGTAGAGGGGGCGGAAGAGTTTGAAAGGCCGTCCGATATTGAGGGGCTGATATATATACCGTTCCAGAAAAATGTGGAAGAAACCAAAGATTCACTAGTTAAGGAATTGGCCAGACAGAATTACGACATAGACATCAAAAATTTGTAAAGATTGCGGGGCGGAATATGACAAAGGGGTTGAATTTTTCGGAACGTAATGGCTATATCAAGGTATTGGATAGTATTCAAATTAAATCGATGTCTTATGAATTAAGAAATGCTATTTTTAATGCGATCGTAACTTATATTGTTGTTGCTTTCTTTGATAGTAAAAATTTCCGAAGAAATACGGTGTCCACGTTATATGATAGTCTGTATGCTTATGAATATAAAGAACAATATCGTAAATTTTTTAATTCTTTTTATGCTAATATTTTAAAACAAAAGTTAACAAATGTCCCAACAGAGAACAAACCAGCGTGGGATGTCTTTACTAGCTATTTTGATGGTGCAGAATGGCACGAAGTGTATTCTTTGGTAGAATGGTTTATAGGAAAGTTTATTACAGATCAAAAATTACATGATCGTTTTGTTGAAGTAATAAACTCTGTTTTAGAGGAAAATTTATCTGGTTACCGAGTGGTCGATGATTTGGTCGTGCCCATAACGGACAATGAGGAATTATCAGAAATTTCTGAGGCCCTCAAAAATAATCAACCAGGGGTCAATCAGCAACTTCGTGCAGCTTTACAACAAATGCATGATAAAAATTATCGCGGTTCCGTTAAAGAAAGTATTTCAGCTGTTGAAACGTTTGTTAGAACAAAAACAGGAAAATCAACTTTGGGGGCAGCATTGTCAGAATTAGAAAAATTTTCAATACCTAGTGCACTGAAACAGGGGTTTGATAAAATATACGGCTGGACATGCGGGCCAGATGGTGTACGACATGCTTTAATGGATAATGCTCAAGATGTTACCTTAGCCGAAGCCAAGTTTATGCTGGTTGCATGTTCCGCATTTCTTAATTATTTAACAATGAAATTATAGTATATCTTACTTATACGGGTCTGTTTTTTGCAATAATTCTAATAAATCTTTTACGTAGCACCATTTATCAATATCGCTAGCATATTCTACTTCAACATTATCAACGATACAAAACGTGTCTTCGTAATGGCTGGCTGTGCCATAAATAACAAAATCACCATCATCGTTATGTCCTACGCATAAGATTTCCATGCCTTTTCTAGGTCTTTCTGTATTAGAATGCCAAATAGTATTTGTCATGATTTTTCTCCTTTATTATACAGTTGATATAGAATTAAATTATGAAAATACAAGAGCTGTTTTTTATTATTTGTTCCACTTGACTTTACACCTTGTTTTGGGCTAAGTTTTTACTGAGGAAAGGTTGGAATGAAAGATATCAATGTATCAGATCATTTGTCTAATAAAGATAGAATCAACATGGGCAGTTTTTATACCCCAGAGAAATATGTTGATTTGGTAGCATATTGGTTAATAGAAGAAGATATTTCCGACAATAGTGTATTTGCAGATCTAACATGTGGTGGTGGTGCGTTCTTTAAATTGCATGACCGGTTTCCAAATAATAGATTTATTGGCAACGATATAGACGAACAAGCGTTGGAAACAGCAAAAACATATTTTCCATTCGTGCATTACATGTCAAAGAATGCGTTTTGCCATGTGTCCAGAAAAGAATTTGAGATTCCTGAAACAGATAAATTTATCATTATCGGGAATCCACCATGGAATGATTCTACATCAATGACTAACAAATCTATCAAAAAGGATTTGTTCTGCATTGATGCGGATATCAAAACCAGGGATTTGGGAATGTCTGCTTTGTTGTCTTATGACAAGTTGGAGGCGGATTATGTTGCGGTACTTCATCCTTTGTCGTATTTAATAAAACCTGCCAATTTCAAGTTATGTGAAAGATTCTTCAAGAATTACGAATTGAAACGGCATATAATATTTAATAGCCAAGAGTTTGCTAACACGTCTCAGATAAGAGGGTTCCCTGTTGTAGTTGCGTTGTATAAAAGAAATCCAGGAAAGGGCTTGTCTTACAAATCTGTTAAAGATATGCGGTTCCAGACGGTAGAGGGTCAGACTTTTTCGCTGTCTGATAGAGATTATATCTCGGATTTGATCGATAAATATCCAACGCCAAAAAGATATGATCCTGAGATATTGTTTTTCACGCAACGTGACATTAACGCATTAAAACGGTGCCAGACATTTATGCGATGCAGGACCAATGCTTCGGTTGACGTGGATCCAAGTAAATTAGCATATTATTGCTATCTTGATTGTTTCAAAAGATTTGCGGACGTTCCGTATTTCCTTGGAAACTTCAATGTGCCATTTTTCAAGGCTGATTTTGATAGTATCAGAAATGAGGTGATATGTATATCAAAGTTTTATAACCAAGATATTTTCGGGGTTGGACAAGAACCGTCTCGTGAAACATTTGACAGAGTTAATAATTACATTCGCAGGGTTTTAACGTTTATTTAATTGATGAGAGAGTGTGTGATAGCTAATACCTTTTTCAAAAAACAGGAGAATAAATATGCCAAAAAGAAAAATGCCAGAAATGTCTTATGTTGTGAAAGATGAAGTTATAGAGGTTATACTACCAATAGCTTCTCAGGGAAAATTTAGATGTAAAAAGAGAACAGACATTCAGGACTTTGGTGTGGGGTTGGCACCTACAAAAGAGATTGTCCCTGGTGATGCGTATATTGAATGGCAAATAGGTTATGATACGATTATCGGCAAAGATGAAAAGGAAACTAGATTAAATACTGATGATTGCATTTTTGTCGGAGCCAACGAAAAGCGTAAACACCCATATGAATTATCAGAAATAGTATATTATATGTGTAAAAATGGTATAATTACTAAGGACGAATTGGATGATGTTTATAATCGTATTTCAAACATAAAAGATTTTTTGCAGGATAAATATCCAATCAAATCTCACAAAGAAGATCCCGTAAAAATAAACGACATTTCTTTTTTGTCTTCTTCTACCAAAATGCCAACTTTTATAACGACAGTGGGCGGAAGTCAGTTAGCTATAGAAATAATGATACAGAAACAGCAATATGCTACTGGAACGCAAGCTATGTTATATTTAGTCGTTCCTGTTATAGCTCTTGATAATGCAGAAGAAGTTATAAATCGCACACCAAAAACAAGAAAACCGGGCGTTCTTTCTTTTGGTGCAGCATCAAAAGAGTTAGTTTTTTCTTTGTTAATTTGTTTTGGTATGTGTTCGGCATCTCACAACCATGACATTAAAGAAATCATAAAAGTTATCCATAGGAAGGCTTTTTAATTTCTTTTTTCAAATACCTTGTGCTGGAGGCGGCGGAGTAACCATGTTTGCCGGCAGGTCAGGTTGCCGTTATTAAAGTAAAGAAAAATCCCGGAAAACCGGGAAATTTTTGGCTCGGGCAGTTGGACT
>CALARE010000055.1 GCA_937888725.1 uncultured Alphaproteobacteria bacterium
GTAACTCCCTAATTCAGGCGTTTTTAATCGTTGGCTATTATGCAAAATCCGATTTTCCGATTTGGGTAAATTGGGTGCTTTAATATAACAATATGCCTTGTTCCCACAATAACAATATGCCTTATTCCCACAAAAGCTCTCTTTATCCGCTCTTTGAAGATGAGGCAAAACAACTTTTCTTAAATTTTTGTTGCGAGAAAAACAATTTGCCCCCATATCTTCCAATTGAAGAAGACACAAACTTTCAAGCATATCATTACCATTAATACAGTAGCTACCCATTGATTTTAAACAAGGGACGACAATTTTTGTTAAATTAGCATTAGCTGCAATACTCTTTGAACCAATACGCTCTAATTTTGGCAACAAAAGTGTTGAACACGACGAAATACCAATAAAAGTTTCATCTCCCGCTTCACGAAGTTCGGGCAATATAATCTTGCTTACAGGTGCAATACGGGCAAAACATTCATTCCCAATCTTTCTTAAATGGGGGAGATAGATTTTATCCATCCCCTCCATATACCGATATGAAAAACAACGATTTCCTGTTTCTTCCAATTTAGGCAAATCAAAAAAATTCACATCGCAAAGACAGTTGGAACCTATTTTCCTTACCTCTGGTGCTCTCATAACAGACACATTTTCAAACAACTTACCACAAACATCTCCATCAGGCAGTTCTCTTGCTTTTGAAAGTGTTATTTCATCAATATAATCAACACAATCAATATCGAAACAATCAATATCGGATTTTTTCTTTGTTTTAAAAAAGAGCTCACCATCTAAATACAAATGAATAGACCCATCAACAACCCTTTTTTGAATTTTTTTATCCGCCATCTCCTCATTCATAATTTGAACATAAGGATCATTTTCATATCCAAGACTCTTAACCGTTTTTTCTTTTAAATCAAACAAATAGGAGCCAATCGGAAATTGGTAATCTTTATAAATTTTTGAAATATTCCCATCTTTAACATAAAAACCATCCCCAATATAGACGTTATCCCTTTCATAATTATAACGATAAATACAACCCCTTTGATACGTATATCCACGAGGCGGCTGCACTTTAGGAGCCTGCAGTTGCACCTTAAAATGCTTTTCAAGTGAGGCAGAAAGCCCCTTAATAATATTATCTGGGTTTGAATCAAAAGTATTATCACAGTCTAGAACCTGACTATTATAACGGTTTTTAATCGATATAAACCCACCTGATGTTGCAATTTGAATACTAATCACTGAGGTGCCATATTCATCTTGGCGTTCTTCACGGTCTTTAAAATCACTTCGTTTAAGCTTATCAGCGCCCTCTTTAATACAGTGAATAATGTGATAATTTTTAAATCTCAATCCATCACGAAAAGTGCAAAGTGCCTCCGCTTCGTAAAAATAATGCTTAATTGAATTTTGTTTTTCAAGTGTATCAACATAAAAAGCATCATAACCCGCTTGTTTTAAAAGCTCAAAGGGCGTTCCTTCAACTTCTAGATTGCTTAAATTTTCTATCGTGACTAACCCCCTTAAAAATGGGATTAAAGGCTCGGCATCACGCCCAGCATATTTAAGCATTTCTGGCAGATTCTCAAGTTTAAAAATTCTGGAATCTGTATCCCTAATTGTCCTTGCAAACGTTTCCCCGTTTTGGCGTTTGATAATGTCATACATTGATTTTGCCATAATGAATACCCCTTAAATTATTTTTGTAATATCAGACATAAATTTTAGCACACACAAATCGTCCCCAAAATTTATTAACCCCTATTATACTATATTATTTTTTATTTGTCAAGTATTTTTTAAATAAAACACTGTTCTAGAATGACAAGAATATTCTTTAACACGCTCATAACGCTGATATCCCCCCAGCCTCACAAAGGCGACTTTACCCCCCCACCACCAGAAAAAAAAGAAACTTTGATATGATGAATGGGTTAAAAATGAAACCTCGATGGTCATTTCCGTGTTAAGAGCCAGCTCTTAACTTACTATCGGTCGGGCCCTAAAAAACGGTTTAAAGGGAAAGACGAACTCCCAATCGCACCAACAAAACGAGTCAAAAACCACTAAATGCTTTTTTAACCTCTTGCCTGTTGGATGGGGTAAAAAAGGTTTAAAGGGAAAGACGAACTCCCAATCGCACCAACAAAACGAGTCAAAAACCACTAAATGCTTTTTTAACCTCTTGCCTGTTGGATGGGGTAAAAAAGGTTTAAAGGGAAAGATAGCCCCCAATCGCACCAACAAAACGAGTCAAAAACCACTAAATGCTTTTTTAACCTCTGGCCTGTTGGATGGGGTAAAAAAGGTTTAAAGGGAAAGACTAGCCCCCAATCGCAATGCGTAGTGTACAAAAAAGCGTACATGAGCATTGCGATTGGGAGCTAGAATGTTCCTTTAAACCTTTTTTAATAAGATCTTGCGTAAATCACATCCACAGTCGCTGGCTTACCTGTGATAAGACAAGTACCTTGTGTACCTGATTGATCAAAGGGGATACAACGGATGTTGATTTTCATGGATTTGAGTTTTTCTGCGATGTCATTATCACCCGACCACTTACCACGAACAAAGGCGACAGAGGGTTTATCCCCTTCAATAAAGACATTGGAGTTTGAAAAATATTTTTCAAATTCCCCAGGTGTTTTGATGTCATTTCTAATGTTTTTGTTTAAGCGGTCTTCAGCTTGTTTTAAAAGGGTATTTTGAATGGTTGCAAGTCGTTCAGTCACAGAAGAAACAAAGTCATCAAATGGGACAATCTCTTTCCACTCTTTGAGGTTAATCTTTGTTCTATCACGCACCATTAAGGCATTATTTTCAATATCACGAGGGCCGACCTCAATAACCAACGGAGCCCCTTTTCTCGTCCACTCCCACATTTTATCGACAGATTCTTTTTGTCTATCATCCAATTTCACACGCACCCGTTCCCCTTTAAAACTGGCAGATGAAAGGGCTGATTTTAACTTTTGTGCATAACTCATCACAGCGTCAATTTTTGATTTATCCTTTAAAAGGGGAACAATCACAATTTGATGTGGTGCAACAACGGGCGGAACAACCATCCCCTCATCATCCCCGTGCGTCATAATAAGGGCACCAATCAACCTTGTTGTAACACCCCAAGAGGTGGTATAAGCATATTCCTGTGTTCCTTGTGATGATTGGAATTTAATATTGGCAGATTTAGCAAAATTTTGCCCTAAGAAGTGGCTTGTCCCTGCTTGAAGGGATTTACCATCTTGCATCATCGCTTCAATACAATAGGTATCAACCGCCCCAGGGAATTTATCAAATTCTGGTTTTTTACCTGTTAAGACGGGGACAGCTAAAGCCTCTCGTGCAAAAGTGGCATAAACTTGCAACATGGTTTGAGCCTCTTTTTCCGCCTCATCATATGTTGCGTGAGCGGTATGCCCTTCTTGCCACAAAAATTCTCGTGTTCTTAAAAAAAGACGGGGACGCATTTCCCATCTGACCACATTTGCCCATTGGTTCATCATGACGGGCAAATCACGATAAGATTTCACCCATTTGGAAAAAGAATCTGCAATAATTGTTTCACTCGTCGGGCGGATAATAAGCGGTTCTTCAAGCTGACCATCTGGGGTGAGTTTTCCATCCACAGATTTGAGACGAGAATGTGTCACAATAGCCATTTCTTTTGCAAAACCTTCAACATGGTCCGCCTCTTTTTGAAAGAATGAAAGGGGAATAAATAAAGGGAAATAGCAATTATCATGTCCCGTTTCTTTAATCATATCATCAAGAACGCGTTGCATCCGCTCCCAAATACCATAGCCCCACGGTTTAATGACCATACACCCTGGAGAAGATGAATTTTCAGCCATATCGGCTACTGTAATTACATTTTGATACCACTCTGGATAATTTTGTTCTCTGGTTTTTTGTAAAGTCATTTGTTTCACCTTTCATAAAAATAACCTTGTGCTTTTATCACAATTTATTAATTTTGTCAACAAACAAGGGCATATTTTTATTGATACCCTCTCTTTTTTTTGATATATTTTCAGTTGGAGAAAAAAAGGAGAAACAAATGACAAATTTAAAAATTGTTTTACCAAGCACAACATACGAAAAAGAACTTTCTAAAATTGCAGTAGAATTTATAAATACCCCCTCACCCTTTGATATTATGCATAGAAACAACATTGTAACAGCATATGAAACGAATAATTTTGAATCTTATTTTACAAAAGTTGAAAACAACAGAAACGGCATAACAAATGAAGGGCGTGTTCCAAGTTCACTTCTTTGGATTATGGATGAAGAAAAAATTGTTGCTATTGCTGATATTAGGCACTTCTTAAACGATTATTTAAGAAACGTTCAAGGTGGGCATATTGCTTATGAAATTGTCCCTTCATTTCGAGGGAAAGGGTTGATGAACAAAATTGGTAAAATGCTCCTTTCTTATGCCAAAGAAAACTTTGGTATTCAAGAAGCTCTGATCACCTGCCGAGAAAAGAACATCCCCTCTCACAAAGTGATTGTCAGGTTGATGAATGAAATGGGTGGCCATCCAGATACGGATACTCTTATTGATGAAGAAGTTGAAAAAAGATATTGGGTAAAGACCACCCCGCCTCAAGAATAAAATTTCACACCTTGACCAAAGCCTCCCCTAACCCCATATATAAATCAGGTGGAGGCTTTTTTATGCAACAAGAGATTAAGGAAACAGCACTCAAAGATATTGAGGGGACACCTCTTATTTTAGATATCAGAAGCAATCAAGATTATCAAAACCTACACCTCAAACAACCCCACATACATATCCCTGCTGCCAATTTGGATATCCCCTCTTTTTTAAAAACCACCCCCATTAAAGAGCATCAACATCTTTATTTGCTCAGCCAAACAGGTGCTTCTTCTCACATTGTGGCAAAGCGTTTTTTAAAAGCTGGGTTTCAAAATATTGTGAACATTCAAGGGGGTATTTTAAAATCAAAAACAGATGGCATTGCCACGCAAATGCATGAAGGTTGGCACTTCAAGCGTGTTTGTTATTTTTCAGCAGGTGTTCTGATTTTTGTTGGCGTTTTATTAGCCCTTTTTGTCCATCAAAACTTCTATCTCATTCCTTTAGGGGTTGGGTTTTTCCTTATTTTACAAAGCATTATTGGAAAAACCCTTTTCTCCCCCTTTTTTAAAAGAAAAGAACATTAAAGGTATTTATCAAAAAACTTCTTACATTCTTTTTTAATACGAGCTTTGAGCTTCTCACTGCTATGATTGTAATCTTCATTAATCACAAGTGTGGAACGGCGCATTTTTTTATGAAGTGCCCAAGCATTCTCAAGAGGGCAACAAAAATCAAACCGATTATGCACAATCAAACAGGGAATGTCTTTAATCTTTTCAATGTTCTTCAAAATATAATTTTCTTTTAAAAACATATTGTTATTCATATATGTTAAAAAGATTTTAAGATTATTAATCTTGCTATCTGTTATGGCAGGTGCTGTAAATTTGGGCATCATGTCCCCTAACTGATGTTCATAGGCTCCATAATATTGAAGTGCCATTTGAATATCTTTATATTTATCTGAAAAAATCTTTTCAGTGAAAAAAGATTGAATGTTGCGTGTACCTGCCAATTTTTGAAATTCAGCCTTCACATCAGGGTAAAATTTGAACATCTCGTCATAAGGGAAATCAATATCAGCTTGTCTTGCTAAGAAAATAGAATTCAAAACCATCGCTCTTACTTTTTGAGGATATTCAAGTGCAAACAATAAGGCAAGGGTTGAGCCATACGAGCCTCCTGCCAAAACAACTCTTGAATTGATTTTTAAGTGGCGTAACAAAACGTAAGCGTCTTTAACAGAGTTCAGCGTGGTATTTTCTTCCAACAAATTTTTAAATTTTGACTTGCCACAGCCCCGTTGTGAAAAAAGAACAACACGAAATTTTTTCAAATCATATCTGCCAGCCGTTCTATTACGAATACCACCCCCAGGGCCACCGTGAAAACACAAAACAGGAATTCCCTTTTTATTCCCAAACTGCATATAATGAATGCAATGCCCATCACCAACGTCACAAAATCCTTCATCAAAAGGGATTGGGTCTTTTTTAAACCATTTGAACAAACACATATGAGCCCCCTATTTTTTTTATTCTTCTAACATCTCACTAAGAGAAAACCATTTTTCTTCCAAAACGTCAATCTCTTTTTGAAGGGATGTTATTTTTTTTGTCACCTCTAAAATTTCAGCTGACGTTAAAGGTGATTCAAAAAGCTTTTCAAGCCCTGCCTTATCTTGATTTAAGGTGTTCATTTTTCTTTCAAGAGCCAAAATATCCGCCTTTAACTTCCTCTTTTCAGCTTGATTTTGTTTTTTTTCCTCTTTTTGACGGGCCTTTTCTTCCCGCTCCTTTAAAAGAGCTTTTGCCTTATTCTTGTCCACGTCAACCGTTAATAAATAAGCTTTATAATCTTCTAAATCCCCCACAAATGGTGCTACTCTTTTTTTATCCACCAACCAAAGGGTATCTGCCACTTCTTGAATCAAATCAAAATCATGCGTGATTAAAATAATCGCCCCTTCATAGGCATTTAATGCCCCTGCTAACGCCTTACGCCCTTTCATATCCAAATGATTGGTCGGTTCGTCTAAAATCAACAAATTTGGTTTTGACAAAGCAATTTTTGCCAACAAAAGACGGCTCTTTTCCCCTCCCGATAGCTTTTTAATTTCAGTCAACGCCTTATCCCCTGTCAATAAAAAGCGGGCTAAATGCGAACGGACAACGGTTTGCGTAGCCCCTTTCATCAGCGTTTCAAAATAGCTCACAGGCGTTTCATTTAGAGGCAGTTCCTCCTCCTGATGTTGTGAAAAATAACCGACCTCTAATTTAGGTGATAAATGGACACTTCCCTTTTGAGGCGTTAGCTTTCCCGCCATAAATTTGGCAAGGGTTGACTTACCATTCCCGTTTCGTCCTAATAAGGCAATGCGTTCATTTTCCCCAATTGAAAAAGAAACGCTTTCCAACACCACATGCGTGTCATACCCTAATTGCAAAAGTTCACACAAAATCAACGGGGGCAAGGCCTGAGCTGGCTCTAAAAATGAAAAATGCTCCTCTTTTTCCAAACAAAGGGCTGGGGTAAGGCTCATCTTTTCAAGCATCTTTATTCTGCTTTGTGCTTGTTTTGCCTTGCTTGCTTTATAACGGAAACGATTGATAAATGCCTCTAAATGTGCTCGTTTTTCTTTATCCTTTTGTATTTGCCGTGCTTGCACCTTTTCCTCTAGTGCTTTTATTTTTAAATAACCATCATAATTACCTTGATATGCAAAGAGCTTTTTATCATTAAACACCACAATTTTATCACAAATTTCATTCAAAATATGCCTATCATGACTGATGAGTAATAAGGTACCTGTATATTTTTTAAGATACGCCCCCAACCACAATACACTTTCTAAATCCAAATGATTGGTCGGTTCATCAAGAAGCAAAATATCTGCAGGTTGCACCAACGCCCCTGCCAAATTCAAACGCATTTGCCAACCACCTGAAAAGTCACTCACGGGACGTGAAAAATCCGCTGCTTTAAACCCAAGACCTTTAAGCACACTTTCAACACGGGCATTTTGTGTTTCATACCCAAGACGTTTGAGCTCTTCATACGCCTCAGCTTTGTCAATAAAAGGAGCCATTTCATAGGCTTTTTTTGCCTGATTTAAATATTTATCCTTTTGAACCACATAGTCAAATATACTTAAATCATCATTTTCAATTGTTTGTTCCACAAAAGCAAGGCGATTTTCCTGTGGGATTTGAATTTCCCCTAAAATATCAACTTGTCCTGTTATTGCCTTAAAAAGGGTGGACTTGCCCGCTCCGTTTGCACCGACAATTCCCACCTTTTGCCCCGCTAAAATCGCAAGCGACGCATCACGCAATAATTCTTTTCCCCCAATTTGAAGGGTGATGTTTTTTATATCAATCATAAGGGGGAGTATAAAAAAAATTTTCTTAAAAATCAAGCAACCTCTTGCATTTTTAATAATAAAATGTTACGATTTGAGTGGAGAAAATATGCAAAAACAAGATATTAAAAACCTAACTCATGGCAATATTTTCAAAACATTGACCTTATTTGCCATTCCTTTTTTGTTGTCCAGCCTCTTACAAGCTGGCTATGGGTTGATTGATATGCTTATTATTTCCTACTATGGGACTCCTGCTGATTTAGCAGGCGTAACCAATGGGGCACAAATTGTATGGACACTGATTTTTTTAGCCTCAGGTCTCACAATGGGTGGCACGATTTTAGTCGGGCAGTTTTTTGGTGCTAAACAGCTCAAAGATGTGCAAGAAACCATCTCCACCATGTTTGTACTCTTTTTTTATGTATCCCTTTTTTTAATGGTGCTTTCGGTCATTTTTGTTGATTGGTTCACATCTATTTTGCAAGTACCAAAGGAGGCATATCAAGCCACAAAAGACTATATTTTAGTCAGTGCCCTTGGTATTTTATTCACCTTTGGATATAATGGCATCTCTGCCATTTTAAGAGGACTCGGCGATTCAAAAAATCCGTTATACTTCATTTTAATAGCAAGCATTATTAATGTGATACTTGATGTCATATTTATCAAAGATTTACACATGGGTGCCTTTGGTGCAGCCCTTGCAACGATACTTTCACAAGGGCTTAGTTTTATCATCTCTCTGATTTATTTAAAGATTAAAAAATTTGCTTTTTCTCTCACATTTTCACACCACTTGTTTAAAAAAGAAAAAGCCTTTCTCCTTTTTAAAGTTGGCATTCCCCTTTCGCTTCAAGACACCCTCTTAATGCTTTCTTATATGGTTGGCATGATTAGTTTAAATAAACTGGGGCTTATTGTGTCAGCAGCGTCTGGCATTGCTGAAAAAATTGATGGCCTCACCTTCCTGACATCTTTAGCCATTGGATCAGCCGTTTCTGCCATGGTGGCACAAAATGTGGGGGCTGGCAAACTCAAACGGGCAAAAAAGGTCATGTATACAGGGATTTTACTCGCACTTATTTTTGCCATTCCAAATTATATTTTTGTTGCCTTTTTCCCTGAAGAAGTGATGCGCTTAACCTCTAATAATCAAGATATCATCTCTGCTGGTGCTCTTTATTTATATTCCTACAGCTCCAGTGTTTTGATGATTACAGTTGTTTATATGATTAATTCCTTTTTAAACGGCTGTGGGGCGACAACATTTACCATGCTCAATAACTCCTTTGCCAATTTGTGCGTACGCACCCCCGCCCTTTTATTGGCAACAGATGTCTTGGCTGTCGGATTTTCCTCCCCCCTCACGATTTATGCTCAAGCAACTTTTGGGTTAATTTATTTTTATTCAGGCTATTGGAAAAACGCTATTTTAAGAAAGCGAAAAAAAGCTATTTAACTTCCCTTCCACCCTTCATTTTTAACTGAAACAAAATCTGTTTTTGCTTTTGTTTAAAAAGATAAACCCATTGGTTTAAAGCCCCCTCGCTTACATATACACCAGAGCCATACCTTAATTTTAAATATCTGTTCGCTGATGATAAAAATTCTGGATGAGGCACTTTTAAAGAAAAATTATCAATATGTAATGAGGTTTGAATGGTCATTTTTTTTGCTTTTCGAATATAGGAGCAAATAAGCCTCCTTTCTTCTGGATAAACCTTACGAATCCTCATATTTTTAACCATTTCATCAAAAGCTTTTTTTGTATCTTCTGCCAAAAATAATTGTACATAAGCCTTTTTCAAACACTGTGCCGTTCGCTGATGAATTTGAAACAAAGAAGCACCCTTCATCTCTTTTTTTGTCTTTAATAAAGCAAGCCGTTTCATTTTTTGAAACACGTCCCACCCATTTTCAACAAAAAAACTGGTGGCATAAGCCTCTGCCTCAGTTATCACCTCTAAAAAAGGATCTATACCCTTATAATTAAAATAAGTATTGCTACAATCATTAAACTTTGCATGCGTTAATTCATGACAAAATCTATCAAAATATTTATCTACCTGATTACCCATTACACGAATAGAATTGTCATCAAAACAGATAGCCCCGCCATCAGAACCATAACATCGATAGATATGCCCCGCATCTGGTGGAAAATAAAAATAACTCTTTTTCTTTATAAAATCAATCAATTCCACCTCATACTCCCAGCGTTTTGCCATTTTATCAAGCAACAATTTAAGCATCTGTTTTTTATTTAGTCCAAACGAAATACCTGACGGAGCTATCACCTGCATCGTATCAAATGCCTGTATCAGCTGTTTTAATGCGGGCAATTTAAGCTGGGTTTTATTAATCTTTTGAGCATAAGAGAGTAATTCTAAAGACCTCTCATCTACAGCACAAGACCCCACATCTGAGGCAAGCCTTCCTGTTACAAACTTGGCAAATCTTAAATCGTCAATCAAGCGTGCATAGAGTTTTTCATCTCTATCCAACCGCCATTGCAATGTTTTAACCTCCCCTTTTTTAAGGACGTTGTTAGAAAAAATCAATTGAACAATCTGATCTGTTTGAAGATGGTCAAAATCAAATGTACGAAAATCTATCATCTACTTGCCTTTTGAAAATTTAAAAGGATTATATCACACGTCCCCCCAAAAGTCAAAGCATCAAACCATTTCTTTTGATTTTTGCATAGGCGTTTGTGTCTGATTTTCTTTTACCAATTTTTGTCCATTCTCTGACAAAGTGTACGAGATACCTTTTGGGCTTTTGTATCGCTCTATTTTTTCATATTTTGTCGTGGTTGGCACCTGCTTTTTGCGGTGAATAATCGGCCCTTTTCGCTCTTTGGGTTGATTTTTATTTTCATCTTCCTCGCTATAAAAAAGGCGTCCAACCCATGTTGAGCGAAACCATGATATAAATCCGCCATCTTCCTCGGTGGGATTTTTCGCCTCCTTTTTTTGCACCAAATCTGTTGGATGTATCTGCGAAATTTGGACTTTCTTTCCCTTGCCAGATTGTACATTTGCCCGAGATTGGTATGCCATATCTGTTAATTCTTGCAACTCAGAAAAAGGCAAAGCGCCCTTGTTTGGGTCACGATAATCTTGAATTGTTTGTTCACCACAATACCAACGTTTACTGAGGTAACGCTTTTTTCCGACTTTAATCGCTGTCATCTCATACTTTGGATTAAACCCATGTTCCACATGGATATGTGGCTGGTAGGACGTTTCTTTATTCCCAACACCACCAATATTACCAATCCAATCCCCATGATGCATAATCTGTCCATCTTTTAAATGTTTAAGCGTCCCTGTTTCAAGATGCCCAAAACGCACCATTTCTTTTCCATCAGGTTTAATAAGAACCACTTGATTGCCAAGGCCGTCAACCTTATTATTTTCAACCACATGACACAGCCAACCCTCACAATATTTTGGCACACCAAGTGGAACGTTTAACTTTCCCTTCGTGCCATAATCCCTGCCATAGTGCCATTCGCCCCCATTTCTGGAACGCCAACCAAATTTTTGCCATTCACCATCAGTTGAAAATTCCCAATCCATTTTTTATCCCCCTAAAACAAACACCAAACGTTATTTTTCGTTTCTTTATGAATGTCCATTCCCTCTGCCACGGCGTTGTTGATTAGATGAATAAGAACGACCACCTGTGGCAGTGCGAGATGAACGGGCTAATGTTTTTGTTGCATTAGAATTTTTAAATCTCATCTTCACCACTCGGCCATCCTTTGTCGTAATGGAATAATCAACATATTCTGGTTCTGTGTTTTGAGATGGCTTGTTTGTTGCTTTAAATGGTTGTGTTTGAGCTTTAGCAAGCGTAGCCTGAGCGGATGAGGTCTGAGCGGGTGTCGCCTTAACGGGCGCAGCTTTAGAAAATAGAGTTGGTTCATTTTTAACAGCTGGAGCGGTTTTTCTTGACGCCATTCTTACGGTTGCTCCGTTTTTCGTTTTTGTTTCATCACCCCAAAAAAAGCTACCAAGCCAAGACGTTTTAACCCATGGAACGGCATCTTTTTCAACCCAAGAAAAAAAGCCCTTAACCCCATCTACAATGCCCGTTCCGATATCTTTTAACCCATTACCAATAATCATAAATGGGTCCTCAGCTTGTTTTGCCAAAGTCATTTCCCGAGATTTTAGTGCTTTATTCGTCAATGTTTCTAATTCACGATATGGCAACGCCGCCAAAGCGGGATCTTTATAATTTTTAATATTACCATCACCACAAACCCATGTCATAATTGAACGAGAATATGGCTTATCACTGACACGGACCAATCGGTACTTTGGATTAAACCCATGTTCCACATGGATATGTGGTTGATAGGATGTTTCTTTATTCCCAACACCGCCAATATTGCCAATCCAATCCCCTTCATGAACAGTCCGCCCACTTCTTAAATGGGAAAATGTCCCTGTGGAAATGTGGGCAAATTTAACCATTTCTTTCCCATTAGGGCTGATTAGAACCACTTGATTGCCAAGACCATCAAACTTGTTATTTTTAAGAATATGACACGTCCAACCGTCACAGTATTTTGGCACGCCAAGGGGAACGTTTGTTTTACCTCTTGTGCCATAATCCCTACCATAGTGCCATTCGCCCCCATTTCTTGGTCGTCTTCCAAAGTTTTGATTTGCTCCACCGCTTGAAAAATCCCAACTCATTTATCCCCCTATTATCATCCGTTTTATTATTACCCTATACATTTGAGTATACACCTTTTTTTATTTTTTTTAAAGATAAAATTTTTTAATGCTAAAAAGAATTTAAAAAAAATATCTTGCTTTTTAAAATCACCTTTTGTATAATAAGATTGCTCCTTGTCGGATTTATCTCTACTTGTCCTGACTTGGGGGTTTAATAAAAATGGACTAAAAGGAGAAACGAATGGATAGGCTTATCTACCAATCAAAACATTTTGTTACCTCCTTTTTAATCTATTGTTTTTAACAATAAATGAAAAGGATTTTTTATGCTTAAAACTGCAGAATACGTCTCAATTGGCCACCCTGACAAAGTGGCAGATTTTATTAGTTCTTACCTGCTCGATCGCTTGATTGAACAAGACAGCTCTCTTAAATATGCTGTTGAGGTGATGATTAAAGATAACACGGTCATCCTTGGGGGCGAAGTCAGTGGCTATATTAAAATTGATGATATCACATCTCTTGTCAAAGACGCCCTTAGAGCCATTGGCTATGATGAACGCTATGCCAGCATTTGGAAGGAAAAAGCCATTGATATTAATAAGATTAAAGTCATTGACCTTATCGGCATTCAATCAAGCGAGATTTTACAAGGTGTGTCACAAGATGGTTGGGGTGATCAAGGGGTCTTTGTGGGTTATGCCTCAAAAGGGGATGAACTTTTACCACAAGATTTGGTTCTTGCCCGCAAATTAAATAATGCACTTTATCAAATGGCAAAAGCATCTACCAATCTTGGCCTTGATATTAAAACGCAAATCACACTTGATACAGATGGCACCATTTTAACCGCCATTGTTGCCATCCCAATGATTGAAAAGGAGGACTTAACCTCTTTTATCATTGAAACATTGGGACAAACACCTCAAAACCTAATTATCAACGGAACAGGTGCTTATACATACCACTCATCAATCGCTGATTGTGGCATTACAGGGCGAAAATTAGCTTGTGATTTTTATTCCACCTCTTGTGCCATTGGTGGTGGCAGTCCATGGACAAAAGACCCCAGTAAAGCCGATTTAACCCTCAACCTTTATGCCCGAAAATTAGCTAAAGAATACCTTAAGGATAATGATGAATGTTTTGTATATCTGTCCAGTTGTATTGGCAAGGCAGAATTACCCAGTGCGATGGTAAAAACGGTTAAAAATGGTGTTTTTTCACTTCATCCAATTGATGTCAAGCTCAAACCGTCTGAAATTATTGAAACGCTTGATTTAAGACGTCCTATTTTTGCAAACCTTTGTTTACAAGGGCCTGTCTTTGTTACCCTTTAATACCTAAAGCGGATCAAACAAAGTGGCAGACGGTCAATTCGCCTGCCACTTTTTATTTTTGCTTATTTAACCTGTTATTAACATGACAAGTCGATATAACCATGGAAACGCCGTCCCTAAAAACCAACCAATTATATTAATACCTATTAAAGACGGCAAAAAAATCAACCCGAATAAAATCATCATTCCATACGGTTCAAATCGTTGATATTTAATTGCATATTCTGGCGGCAAAAGAGCCAATAAAATCCGTCCCCCATCTAACGGTAAAATCGGTATCATATTAAAGGCTGCCAAAATCAAAGAAAACACCACACCATTATGCACATTTTCCATCACCCAAGTAAGTGCGGGCGAGCCATATTCCATCACATTAAAGCACATTTTGCCAATTAAAACAAAAACAACCGCTAGCAAAATATTAGAAATAGGCCCAGCTAATGCCACCAATGCCATATCACGATTAGGACGGTTCAAATTCCCATAATTAACAGGCACAGGCTTTGCCCATCCCACCAAAAAGGGAGCCTTTGATAACAACAAAATCACTGGCAAAATAATCGTTCCCACAATATCCACATGAGCCCATGGATTTAGGGTTAAGCGTTTTTCATCACGGGCCGTTCTATCCCCACAAAGCAACGCCACATATCCATGAGCCACCTCATGCACAACAATGGCCAAAATAAGCGGTATTGCCCATGTTGTAATGGTATAAATTAATTCACTACCCGTCATAAAACCTCCTTACTTTGTGGGAATACAATCTTGCCGTTTTGCTTTTAATTTTGCACACATACCGTCCGCCATTTCACGGGTTGGGAATTGCCCCACTTGCAAGCGATAAAAAGCCCCTTTCCCCTTAATATCCACACGTTTAATCAAGTATGACATATTAGACAATAATTTATTGTGTTGCTTTTCAATTCGACGCCATGCTTTTTCAACCGCCTCCTTGTTATTTGAGGCAAACAACTGTACACGCCATACCTCATTTTCAACAGGGGTTTTAATCACCTTTTGCACGGGCAAAACACCTTTTTCCAATGTAATCACCTCTTTTTTTGGTTTTTGAGGAATAATCGGTTCTTCTTTAATAAGTTCAACAGGTGGTCGTTTGGGCTTTTCAACTATTTGAGGTTCTGGCTCAACATTTGTTTCAACAACAGGAGCAATCCCCTCATTCACCATTGCGGGTGAAATTGGCTTTGCCACCTCTTTGAGCGGATCAACGGCTTCAACCTCATTCATTGCAACAAAGCCCTGCTCTGGTGCGTTTTGTTCGATTGCTAAAATTTGAGGCAACACAGGCCGTTCAGGTTCTGGGAACAAACTTTCAACCTTTGTCGTCACATTATCCGTCCGAATACGGTTGTAAACCAATTTATCTTGATCAGGGATTGACATTCCCCCTGACTGCTCGGGCATTTCTTTAACCAGTTCTTGCGAAGCGGTAATCGTTGCAATTTCATCAAAATCATCCGCATCTTTATAAAATACATAAAACCCAAATAAAGAGCTAACAAGAACAACCCCTAATAGAGCGATTAAAATCATATGAAAACGCACATTTGAGAGTTCCTTTTCCGCAACATCTGTTCCTAACATATCCGCATCAGCTGTTTCATCAACCGTTAATGCGGACAAATTAACACTTGGTTTTACATCCTTTTCCACAGAAAGGAAGCTCCTTTCTTGCATTTGAGATTGCCCCATCTGAAATTGATGTGTTTCGGTTTTTATTGATTGTGTATACCCATACCCCATTTGTGATTGCGGTGTTTGAGTCGTTTGTTGTGCCATTTGTGTTGGATGCTGATGAAATTGCGTTTGTGATTGTGGCTGAACCACATAATCAGGCGTTTCCTGCGTCTGATATGAGGGATGAGAAACGGCCCCATTTTCACGTTCTTGATGAGAGGTTAAAGAATAATCCATCTGTTCATTCGTATTTAAAGGTTCCACTGACAACGAATGATGATTATCAGACCCTTGTTCCTCTAATCTATTTTTATTTTGAAAAGATGGCTCTTTTGAAAAGTTAAATCCTGTAAAACTTGGTTCTTTTCGATTTGTTAAATCTTCAGTTAACTCTCTTATCTTATCAAATTCATCCATGGCATGCTCCTTATTTTTTATTTAACTAAAAAGGTAGCACATTTTTTTATCATTTCGCAAGTGTTATTTTAAAAAAATAAAGTCTGTATTTTTTAAAATAAATCTCTATTTGCATCTTTCAACAATCATATCTTGAAGACCGTTTAACATACGCCATTTTGAGATAGGTAGCACTGTCCCCTTTCCTTTTGCCAATCCCAAGCTAAAACCTGCCGATAGTCTTTGGGACAAAGGAACTTCCCCTCGAAGCTCAGCCGTTTTTTCATTCCCATCTGTGTCAAAATAGACATCCTTGTCACTTACCCACAAAACACGAGCAGGTGTTCTTTCAATCTGTTCCATTTCTTCTTGACGATTTTTAACACCCATAATGGCAAAATATCCACCCGTTATTAAAAATGCACCCAAACCAGCGTAAAAAAGAATGGTATTTCTAATCCTTTTTTGTTTTTCACGTTCTGTTTCAACTTCAAAAGGATAATATCTATCTGAGTGCTGACACTCAAATTTATTCTTGTGCTCTGCATAAAATATGGACTCCATCCCTTGAATTTTAGGATCCATTTTTCCGTTTTGATCATATAAATCCCATGTCCCCTCCTCATTCAACAAGGCAAAGTATTCCCCTGATGCAACTTGAAATAAGGCACATTCTTTCCCCTTAGCCAGATTCGTTCCATTTTTTTTACTTACTTGATAAGCATTTTCTTTTTCATCATATTGAATAACAACGTGTTTTGTCACCCGATATGGACATTTAAATGGCATTTTAAAATGCCCAGCCATCCAAACGGCTGGAGAAAACAAATAACTCCCTGTACCACACCCTGTTACCCCAAAAACAACCATCCCCTTTGTTTTTAAAATTTTATTTCCCAGGGCGTCATAAACTTCCTCTGTCGGCTGTTCACCTCTATTGATGCGTACCACATGCAATAAGCCATCATCCCTAGCACAAACTTCAGACGCTCCTTGAATATCAATAACTTCTTTCATCGTCACATTGCTAAAAACCTTATCCCCTTTAAAAAAATAAAGCTCATTACCAATGTTTATATTCGTTTCATACATCTTTATTATCCTTTTATAAAAAATTTTTAAAAAGATATCAAAAAAACATCTGTTTGTCAATTATTTTAATCATTCATTTAAAAAATGGCAAAAAAGTT
>CALARE010000056.1 GCA_937888725.1 uncultured Alphaproteobacteria bacterium
GCTGGCTCTTAACCCATCCAACAGGCAAGAGGTAAAAGTAGCCCTTACGGGCTTGGGGGTATCGAGGTTGCCGTAGCCAGTGGGCTTTTGGGAGTGAGGCTAAAGTAGCCCTTTGGGCTTGGGGGACATTGAGAGATTTTGAGGTAATAACACTGCGATATAATGGAATTTTTGTCGTGCCACTTCATTTTTAACACATTTATTTTTCCCATTTTTTAATGAAAAAAAGTATATCTTATATCAAAGAATTCACACTTGATATTTTAAATAAATACCCCATATCAGTTATATGAAAAAAATTGGTTTTTTATGGCTTTGCCTATTATATTTACCAGCACACGCCTCTTTGCGTGGCGATTGTCCATCATATGAGGCCATGTATGGGAAAGATACACTCTATGACCTAACATCCCACCCCATTTTAGAATTGGTCAAAGATGATATGGAAAAAAGTAATTTACTTGGAAATATACCATCCTCATTCGCAACGCTAAATGGTATTGAAAAACTTTACTATCAAAATGGGCAATTATTTTTAGAAATCCCACATCAAAATGGGGTAAAAGAAGGCAATATGCAAATCTTTTATCCCAATGGCAATTTACTCGTCAAGGCTCCTTATCAAAATAATAATCTCAATGGTGATGTATCTGTCTATTATGTAAATGGTAATTTAAAAATGAAAGTAACCTATCGCAACGGCGAAAAAATTGGTTCTGGTTTGATGTATCATTTAAACGGGAATATAGCATTAAAAGAAACATATCAAAATGGATTAATTGAAGGGGAACAAATACAATATTATGAAAATGGGACACTGCAATCTGTCATCCCTTATCACTTAGGGGTAATAGATGGAAATGTCACACTCTATTATCCAAATAATTCTATCCTCGGCAATCTTACCTTTCAAAATGGAGAGGTCGTCCAAAATGTGTGCTATACGCCGCAAAATGAAACCTCAAAACTCAATGATATTGGCCTTTTCAAATTAACATATCACATGTGGCCGATAGAGTGCTTTTCTTTATCTGAGGTAAATGCATATTAAAATTTGACAAGTTATATTTTTATCTGTACTTTATAGAAAAGTATGGATATTTAAACATGAAAAAACAAATTCTTTTTTTAACCTTTTTACTATTTAGCACACACACCTTGGCAGAAAATAGCCATTTTTATGCAAATGAATCCTATACCATTTCACGCAAACGCTTGTTTGATGAGATTTATTCTGATTATAAAAAAACACTTTATTGTCAAATCCCTTTTGATGAAAATGGTAAATTATCTTTCCCTGAAGGGTTTGATATGTCCAAAATAGCTGACCGTGTTCAGCGAATTGAAATTGAACACGTTATCTCTGCTGAGAGATTTGGCTCTTATATCAAACAATGGTGGAATGGTGACGCTCTTTGCATTGATAAAGACAAAAAACCCTATAAAGGACGCCGATGTGCTGAAAAAACAAGCCGACTTTTTAGATTGATGCAGTCAGATATGTATAACCTTTTCCCATCTGTTGGATCGATTAATGCCCTTCGTGGAAATTTGGATTTTAACGAGTTTCCCGCTTACATCCCAAGTTTATATCAAAACTGTACAATAAAAATCGCTGATGGGAAAATAGAAATACCCGACACAGCAAAAGGTGTTGTTGCACGCGTTTACCTTTATTTTAAACAACAGTATCCTTTTTTTGAGCTTTCACAACAAGAAATTACACTTTTTCAAAAATGGCACAAAACCTTTCCCGTTACAAAATGGGAGTGTGACAGAACATATAAAATTGAACAAATACAACATAATGAAAACAAGGTCATAAAAAAACAATGTATTGAAAAACAGCTATGGCCTATTGAACGAAAGGAATAATCATGCTTAAAATTGGATGTCATCTATCGTCCTCAAAAGGATTTGTCCACATGTTAAAAGAGGCTCAATCTATTGGCGGAAATACGTTTCAATTTTTTACGCGTAACCCGCGTGGTGGCAAAGCAAAAGACATTGATTATAATGATATTAACTCCTTTTTATCACAACAATCCGCCTCAGGATTCCATACGATTCTTGCCCATGCTCCATATACACTTAATCCAGCTTCAAAAGACGAAAGAATTAGAGAATTTGCCCATCTTGTCATGGCTGACGATTTAAAGAGGATGGAGTTACTGGGGGCTCAACTTTACAACTTTCACCCTGGATCACATGTTGGGGCTGGTGTTGAAGCAGGTATAGAGCTAATAGCCAATCTATTAAATACCATTTTAACAAAGGATCTTCAAACAACTGTATTGCTTGAAACAATGTCTGGTTCTGGTACTGAAATTGGATCCACATTTGAAGAATTGCGTCTTATTATGGACAAAGTCACCTATCAAGATAAAATAGGTGTTTGTATGGATACCTGTCATATCTATAGTGCGGGATATGATATTAAAAATGATTTAGAGGGTGTCTTAAATCATTTTGATAAAGTTATCGGGTTAGATAAATTAAAAGCCATTCATTTAAATGATACAAAAATGCCCTATAACTCACATAAAGATAGACACGAAAAAATTGGTGCAGGTGAATTGGGGCTTGACGCCTTAACAAAAATAATTAATCACCCTGCTCTTAAAGATAAACTCTTTTTACTTGAAACTCCAAATGAATTAGAGGGATATCAAGCGGAAATATCCCTCTTAAAAGAACACTATTTGCCTATTAAATGAAACACAATGTATCCATTTAAATAACAAGCAAAAATACTCCAGCATAAAAGAGGCACAAATAAGTATGATGCTGTTTTTGAGGCCTTATAAAATGTTTTCATCGTTAAAACAATAAAGACAATCATAACAAAAATATCCATCAATGCGGCCGTTGGTTTTCGTAAATAAAAGAATAAAAACGGCCATAATCCATTGGTAATTAGTTGTAAAACAAAATACCTTGGGGATGCTTTATTCCACACTAAAAAAGCAGATACGGCCATTAAAAAGTAAAGAACCGTCCACACAATTGGAAAAACCATATCAGGTGGCGTTAAAGGCGATAATGGCAATGTATGATACCAATTCATCGTATCAACACCCATAAAACCCCGTGTTGCAAATGGAATTGAAAAAATAATAGCTAACAAAAAAAATAAAATAACACCTTTCTTAATAATGCTCTGCTCTGGCATAATATCTCCTTTATATTAACGTTCTTAAATAATCAAGCCCTGCGGATAAGTTATATCCTTGCAAAAGATGGTGTTCATTTTTGATAATTTGAATAGCAACTTTTGTTGAGGTTAACGCTTGCATCACTTTAAATGAATTTTGATATGGGATAACCTCATCTTTATCTCCATGAACCAACAAAGCAGGTCCAGTATATTGAATTTGACGATGAAGCAAACAATGCATTTCAGCCTCCTCAAACATTTGATATGTGAAACAATGACCTCTTGTTTCTTGTGAAGGACCCAACACTTTGCCAGACTTTAACAATGCCCGTATATCATCATTGAACATATATTCCCATACCAATTTTGTAAAATCAGCCGCAACCGCAAGCGTCATAATCGCTTTAACTTGTGATTTTCTTTGTTCTGCAAGTAACAAACTTAACCACCCGCCTAAGGAACTACCTACCACAATCATTGGCGTATTGGGAATTTCTTCTTCAATAACTGAAATAACATCTTTTAAACATTGTCCAACACGAAATTCTGTTTGCTCCCCATCCGATTCGCCATGAGCAGTATAATCAACAGATAAAAAACCAAGTTTATTTTTCCGTGCATAAGATAAGAGATATTGCCCTTTTTCACTGGATTTTGATGACATCAAACCGTGCAAATAAACCAAAAATAAATCAGCTTTTTTATTATGAATCAAATACGATATTTTTTGACCATTTTGATATGTGAATATTTTTTTTACCATTTTGCTTGCCTTTCGATTTGTTTTAACGTAGTGTATTTATATGAAAATTACAAGAGAAATTAAATTTTTTATTTTATCGATATGGCAAACTGGGATTGATTTTATATTTCCACAAAAATGCCCAAATTGTGATAAACAAATTGATGCAACCCAATTATTTTGCGAGACGTGTTTTCATCAAATTTCATTTATCAAACCACCGATTTGCCATCGATGTGGCTTGCCACTTAGCTGTGAAAATTATCACCCAAATGATAAAATACTTTGCCCTGATTGTTTAAAAAAACGGCCAACTTATGATTTAGCAAGAGCTGTATTTGTTTATGATTCCTTTTCAAAAACAAGTATATTGAAATTAAAATATGCGGATAAAATGGAGTATGCCCTACCCTTTACTGAATTGATGCAACAGGCTGGACGGGACCTTTTTGAAAAAACGGATATCATTATGCCTGTTCCAATGCATTGGCGACGAAAATTAAAAAGAAAATATAATCAAGCTGATTTGCTTGGGAATGCTCTTGCAAAAAAAGTAAAGATTCCCTATATGTCAAATGTTCTTGTACGTTCTCGCCATACCGAAACACAAGAAAATAAGTCTTTCCAAGAACGCAATCGTAATGTGAAAGATGCTTTTACGATTACACAAGTTAATAAAGTAAAAAATAAGCACATTTTACTAATCGATGATGTCTTTACAACAGGTGCCACTGTGAACAATTGTGCAAAAGCATTAAAAAAAGCAGGTGCCAAAGCTGTATATGTCTTAACCATTGCAAAAGTGGTCAAAAGATGACTTAATGCATCACATTAAGTCATCTAAATAAGTAGCTGTTATTTAATATTTATTTTGACGAAATCAAACGTTTCACTTCTTGTGTAACAACTTTTTCAACAATGTCTGGCAAATGCATGTCTAACCACTCAATAATTAAGGGTTTGACCTCTCCTGACAAGTCGATATTTGTATTTAATGTTTTAATTTGATTCAACTTTTCAAGTGCGGCCTGCGTTTTAATGGCTGTTGATGCTGATAAGCAAGACTCATTTTTCACACGCATCGTCGGTGTTAATTCTAGAACGGATTCTTTTTCTGATATTGCCGAATCAGTACGCCCTTTTTGAGAGGATGAAGCTTTAGATTGAACAACTGTGTCATCTCTAAGAGCTTCAGCCTCTTTTGACAGAACTTGTCGAATAGAAGAAAGAATTTCACTAACAGAGAGATCTTCTTCTTGCATTTAACCTCCTAAAAGTCTGTGTTATAACCAAACCATTTATTTTTAACTTTTTCATAATACGCTGTTGGATCATAAGATGCAACATTTAATTTCAAATCTTGCGGATTCATCTTACCCATTGCTGTTAAAAGAGCATATGCAGCCACAATTTCATCGCGATGCGTTTTAACAAGTGTGACTTGATTGTCTAAATGTTCTTGTTCAGCATCAAGCACATCTAAAACCGTACGAGAACCGACTCTTGCCTCACGAATGACACCATCTAAAGCAATCTTAGAAGCTTTAATTTGAGCTTTGATTGATTGAATTTGTGCTTTCGTTGCGGTATAATTTTCCCAAGCACGAATCGTCACAGCCTCAACATCTGATCTAATCTTTCGCGATAAAATACGATATTGATTTTCAGTATGCTTTGCCTGTCTGATATCCGCATATTCTGCACCTGATTGATAAAGGGGAACCGTCATATTTGCAGTTAATTGCCACGCATCATTTCGCCTTGTTAAATTGTTTTCTTGCCCTTTTGAAGCGGTCGCACGCACATCAACAACAGGAGCTAATTGCCCTTTTTTAGCTGAAACAGTCTTTTCAGCTGCTTTCATTGCATAATCAATTGCTTTAATTTGAGGGTTGTGATTTTGAGCTTGCGTTAAAGCATCTTTTAAAGATTTTGGTAAATCAATTGATGAAGCTGTCACATCTTTAATCACCTTTTCAGGATCTAAACCCGTCACATCTGTAAAATTTGTATTTGAAACTTTTAAGTTCCCTTGTGCAGCGATACGAGCTGCAGTTGCCCCTGATAAGCGAGCCTCAGATTGTGCCACGTCTGTTCTCGTTAATTCACCAGCTTCAAATCGTTTTTTATAAGACGCCAAATGCTCTTTCAACACCTTTTCATTGTTAATTTGAAGTTGCAAGACCGCCCTATCCCTTAACACATCCATATAAACAGAGGCTGCATCTAACAAAATACTTTGCTCGGTATTTAATAAATTCTCTCTTTCTGATTTAACTTGTTGTTTTGTTGCCTCAACCGTATTATATGTTGAAAGACCTGAAAAAACTGGCTGAATAAACGAGATAGATAACGTCGTTGGATCTTGATATTTTTCTTGAATCGGGGTTGCTGAACCCGAATCGTATTCATTTTTTAAATAACTGCGACCCATGCTCCCCGTTCCAATTAAAGAAGGTCTATAACCAGCTTTTGCTTTTGCAACATTTTCATCTATTGCTTTTAACCCTGTTCGTTGTGCATTTATGGTTGAGCTATTTTCATATGTATAAGACAACACCTCATTGATATTAGAAGCCAGTGCCGTAGAAGAAACCGTTGATAAAACAATCATTAAGCTTGTTATTTTTTTTAACATATATCACCTCTTTTGTTAAGTTAAGATAATCAAAGATATGCTAAATAAAAAAAAATTTCAAGTATTTTATTTTTTTTCTTGACAACAAAAAAAACTTTTGTTAAATAATAAACATTCTTTGATGGCCGGTTGGCAGAATGGCTTATGCAGAGGATTGCAAATCCTTTTATACTGGTTCAATTCCGGTACCGGCCTCCAAGAAAAGATTGTTCCAGCGTAGCTCAGTGGTAGAGCAATCGGCTGTTAACCGATCGGTCGTAGGTTCGAGCCCTACCGCTGGAGCCATTAAAAAAAGGTCCCTTTTGGGGTCTTTTTTTTATGTGTTCCATATGGTAGGACTGCGTAAAGAAAAAGTGTCTGGGAGACACTTTTTCTGCGTAAAGCAATAAGCCTTCTTGAAAACAAGATTGTCCAGACAAACGCCGTTTAAAAGTTAGGCGGAATTGGAAACCGTCAAAGGTTCGCTCGCAAGCGTTAGCGTAGCGGACGGCGAGCATCAGCAAGGCAGTCTAAAATGAAATGAAGACGAGGGATTTATCCGAACCTACGCATAACCCATTAAAAAAGGTCCCTTTTTTTGTAAAGCGTTTTTAATCAGAAACTTTTTTATAACTAAAACCACCTCCTCCCATGCAAACCATAAATATATGAAGGATTTTATGACAAACTTAGAACATCATCCAACGCACTATAATGATGTTTGCAAAACTATTTTAAACGCATGAGAGCTGGACTTGCATACAAAGACTAATTAATTACCCTCTTGACATCATATCCTTTTCTTTATAGACTGACAAGAACTTTCATGGGAGTGAGCATGCTTAAACTAAAATTAGTTGTTATTTTTTTATTCTTAACAATAACATACAATACCATAAAAGACGCTTACAAACAATTGCCACCTCGGACAGCCTATTTTACAGCATGGGATAAAGAGGCTATTAAAAAAAATCAGACACTAAAAACCCTCACAGCAGAACTCCAAAAACCAGTCAATGGTGGTTTTGCAATAAGTGCTACCCCCCCCCGAACAATATCTTACAACCAATTGATTTTATTATAAAAAAACATATAAATTTTATAGTTAAGGCAAAATTTAAGTTACCCCCAACCACCCAAAAATCGCAAAGTTATTTATGGCAACTTGAAAGTCCTATTTCAATTATTGTACCAACACCCGAAACTTATAAACAACATTTTAAAAAAATTTTTACCTGGCATAAAGTCTCTTGTGATAATAAAAAAATTTTTTATACCCCCATCCCATATAACTATCATCACATAAAAACAGATACATTAACGCAACCCAAAACAATCCTTCTTTCTCTTATTAACACTTACCACACAAAATATCACTATGAATTAAGAAATCAAACAATTCGCTGGTTTTTGGAAAATCATCCGCAAGATATTCGTTTTTATGGTAGAAAATGGAATGAGTTTAAAGAAACACTCCCTTCTGATTTACATCCTTTTTTTGATACACAATACAAAGGTGTTGTTGAAGATAAAATACAAACAATTGCCACCTCTAAATTCACAATCGCTTTTGAAAACTATCGCTTTGATGATTATGTAACTGAAAAAATCTATGATGCTATGGCAGCTGGCAGTGTCCCCATTTATTCAGGAGCACCAAATATTGAAACATATGTGCCAAAAGCTTGTTTTATTGATTATCATCAATTTAATGATATGGAAAAACTCTATCACTTTATAAAAACAATGGATGACGCAACGTATAAAACCTATCTCAAATGTATGAAAGATTTTATGACAAACCCAGAGCGTCATCCAAACCACTATAAAAATGTCTCAAAATTCATTTTAGAACATCTTATTTTAAATCCATAACAACTTATGATCTTGATGCAATCACATTTACTTCAGATTCTGAAGCCGTATTATCGTTATAGATTGTTTTACCCACATAATAAAGCAATACCAATGCGAGTGCAAAAAACATATATCGAATAATTGTATTCATATTTATGCTCCTTTTTTCTTAGATGAAGATTGCATCTTTACTTTTTCTGTTCCTTGCGCTTGTTCTTTTTTTAAATCCGCCTGCTGTGCAGAAGCTTTTTGAGCCTGTCTTTCTTGATTTGCCTCTTTTGCAGCCTTTATTTGCAATGCACTTTCTTTTTGTGCAGTTTCCCAAGATTCTTGTGCAACCTCTTTAATGGCATCATAGGCATCACCTGTAAACTCTTTTGTTGCTTCCCACGCTTTAGAAACGCCTTCTTTTGTAGCCTCCCAGGCATTTGAACTCATCGACTTTGTTACTTCCCATGCTTCTTGAGATTTTTCTTTTGTCTCTTTGATAATTTTATTGGTTTCATTTTTATTTTGCATATTTCCTCCTAAAAAATGTTATCCTAGAGTGGAAATAGTGCTTTTAACAAAAAATGCAACTCACCTTTCGTTATTAAAATCCCATTAGAATTCTAATTTCTTCAGATACACGGTCAATTGTCCAAGGAGGGTCAAATGTCAACTCAACTGTAACAACCCCTGTACCCACAACAGATGAAACAGCATGTGCTGCCATCATAGGCATTTCACCCGCCATTGGACACATAGGCGATGTGAGGGTCATTAAAATAAAAACATCACCATTTTCTTTTTGCTGAATATCATAAATCAGTCCCAAGCTATAAATATCCAACATTAATTCAGGATCTTGTACCGCACTTAAAGCTGAAACAATAGCCGCTCTTGAGGCAATTGCCTCTCCCTCTTTCAAACTTTGCCCCACTGTTGCTCGATACGTTTCAAGTGGCATAGGATCTTCCACTTTTGATAGTTCATCTAAAACAGTCGGACCAAGTTTTTCTGGTAAAAATGCATCATCTTGATCCATTTTTAACTCCTTTTCAACAGGTGAATACTTTTTTTAAGTGCCACAATAAAAGCATCAACATCCGTTTTGTCATTATAAATGGCAAGTGAAACCCTCAATGTAATATCTTTTCCAAAATATTTATGCAATGGCATGGCACAATGATGTCCCACCCGAACGCAAACCGATTGTTCCGCTAATATAAAAGCTATATCCGTTGGATGAATACCTTTCACATTAAATGCCACTATTCCTTCTTTATCCATATGAGGCGCAAAAATTTCCACATCCTCTATTTTTAAAAGCTCACCAAGTAAATAAGTGGTTAATTCTTTTTCATAAGATGAAATTTGTTCCATCGAAATCGAATTTAAAAAATCAATTGCTCGTGCCAACGCAATCGCCTCAGCAAATGGTGGTGTTCCAGCTTCAAACTTATGTGGAATATCTTTAAATACCGTTTCTGAAACAGAAACCGTTTCAACCATATCACCACCAAATTGATAAGGTGGTAAGGCTTGCAATGCCTCTTTTTTCCCCGATAAAACACCTATCCCCGTGGGAGCGTACACCTTATGTCCAGAAAAAGCAAAATAATCGGCATCTAACTTTGTTAAATCAATCTTTTTATGAGCAATCGCTTGTGCCCCATCCACCATTACACGTGCACCAACACTGTGTGCTTTATCAATAATGAATTGAACAGGATTTTCAATCCCTAATACATTTGAAACATATGAAATGGCAACGAGCTTTGTCTTTTTATTTAATTTTAACAAAAAATCATCTAAATCAAGCTCCCCATTTTCTTTAACATCAAAAGTTACAAATTTTGCACCTGTATTTTTTGCCACTTGTTGCCAAGAAACAAAATTTGCATGATGTTCTGCAATGGCGACCAAAATCTCATCATCTTTTTGCAGTATTTTTTCATACCCATGAGCCACCAAATTAATGCTTTCGGTCGCCCCTTTTGTAAAAATAACTTGTTCCTCTGGTATGTTTAAAAATAAAGCAATTGTTTTACGAGCATCTTCATATCTTGTTGTTGCTAAAGCTGACAAATGACAACTTCCACGATGAACATTCGCATACGCCGTTTGATAAAAATCAATTAATGCATCCAAAACAATCTGTGGTTTTTGTGTTGAGGCAGCTGAATCTAAAAACACCATATTTGTCTTTTTAAAAATAGGAAATTTTTCTTTAAACATTTTGTTTGATCCATTCATTTGTATAAGGATGTGAACCATTTGGCAACAAATCATTTATAAGAGCTTCTAATAGTACTTGCATCGCTTTTTTCTTTTCAATACCTCTACTCATTAAATAAAACAAAGCATCTTCAGGTAAAGCACCCGTTGCAGATCCATGGGCACATTTAACATCATCAGCATAAATTTCCAATGCAGGTGTTGAACGAATAAGTGCTTTATCAGATAGCAAAACCGCTCTATGATTTTGTGTTCCATCTGTTTGAATTGCATTTGGGGCAATATAAATTTTACCATAAAAATCAACCTGAGCCTCATTTGTTGCAATTCCTTTAATTATTTGTGATGAGGTTGTATTCTTAATCATATGATTGGCAACCAATTGAATGTCAATCTTCTTTTTCTCATCCGCTAAATAAATAACTTTAATATCGCAAGATGCATTTTCATTTATCAAGTTCACTTGAACATCTAGCTTCCCATCAAACAAAAGAAAAACAACATTTAGATGTTCATCTTCTTTGGGTTCAAAAACAAAAGAATCTTCAACCACTTTTCTTTCAACAAAAGAGCCACTTTGATTCATAAACAATAAGTTATTTGTAATCATCATACCCCTTTTCTTCCAACTGTTTGGCGAGTGATTTATCCCCTGATGCAACGATTTTTCCATCTACCATTACATGAATATAATCAGGTGTTACATACTCAAGCAACCGCTGAAAATGTGTGATAAGTAAAAAAGAACGTTTTGCCTCACGCATAACATTAACCCCTTGTGAAACAGTTTTTAATGCATCAATATCTAACCCTGCATCCATTTCATCTAACATACAAAAATCAGGTTCCAAAAAAGCCATTTGAAACGTTTCCATTTTCTTTTTTTCACCACCTGAAAAACCTGTATTTACAAAGCGTTTCAACATTTCATCTGACACGTTTAATGCTGTTGCTCTTGTTTTTAATCGTTTAATAAATTGAACAGCGTCTAATTCTTTCTCACCATTAAATTTACGTTTTTCATTAAGGGCCGTTTTTAAAAATTGACTGATAGAAACACCTGGTAACTCAATGGGCGATTGAAACGCTAAAAAGATGCCTTTATTCGCCCTTTCATCAGGTGCCATTTTCAATAAATCTTCACCTTTAAAATAAATTGAACCTTTTGTAACTTGGTAATTAGGATGACCTGCAATTACATTTGCAAGTGTACTTTTGCCTGAACCATTTGGTCCCATAATAGCATGTACTGTACCTTCTTCAATTGATAAGGAACAGCCCTTTAAAATCTCTTTATCCGCAACTTGAACATGTAAATCTTTAATTTCTAAAAATGCCATCTTAACTTTTCCTTCCTATCCAACAGACCCTTCTAAATTAATACCAATCAGTTTTGATGCCTCAATGGCAAATTCCATTGGCAATTTTTGCATCACTTCTTTACAAAACCCATTCACAATAAGCGAGATTGCCTGCTCTTGATTAAGACCACGCGTCTGAGCATAAAAAAGCTGTTCTTCTGAAACTTTACTGGTTGTTGCTTCATGTTCAATAACAGCACTCACATTTTGTGATTGAAGAACAGGGATTGTATGAGCACTACACTTATCACCAATCAATAAACTATCACACTTTGACACATTCTTGGCATTATCTGCCCCATGCCCCATCTTGACAAGCCCACGATACGCATTGCTTGAAAAACCAGCACTAATCCCTTTTGAAATAATGATTGATGAGGTATTTTTACCTAAGTGAATCATCTTTGTCCCAGTATCAGCTTGCTGATAATTATTTGTCAAAGCAACCGAATAAAATTCACCAACAGAATTATCCCCTTTTAAAATACAACTCGGGTATTTCCAAGTGATAGCTGAGCCTGTTTCCACCTGTGTCCATGATAATTTTGCAGCTTTATGGCAAATCCCCCGTTTCGTCACAAAATTATAGATACCCCCCTTTCCTTCTTTATCCCCAGGATACCAATTTTGTACGGTTGAATACTTAACTGAGGCATTATCATGAACAATAATTTCAACAATGGCGGCATGAAGTTGATTTTCATCTCGTTGAGGGGCAGTACAACCTTCTAAATAGCTGACATATGATTCTTCATCAGCAATAATAAGTGTCCGCTCAAATTGCCCAGAATTGCGTGCATTAATACGAAAATAACTCGACAATTCCATCGGACAAGAAACCCCCTTTGGGATATAGACAAAAGAGCCATCTGTAAACACCGCACTGTTAAGTGCTGCAAAAAAATTATCTGTATACGGCACAACAGAACCTAAATATTTTTTCACCAACTCGGGATAATCTTTAACAGCTTCTGATATCGAACAAAAAATAATTCCTTTTTCTTTTAAATGTGCTTTAAATGTTGTGGCAACTGAAACACTATCAAATATCGCATCAACCGCAACGCCGGCTAACATCTCTTGTTCCTTTAAAGGAATACCAAGCTTATTATACGTTTCTAAAATTTTAGGATCAATTTCATCCAAACTTTTCGGAGCTTCTTTTTGCTTTGGTGCAACATAATAATATAAATCTTGATAATCAATCGGTTTATAATCCAATTTTCCCCAATGCGGTTCTTTAAGTGTTATAAAATGACGATATGCCTTTAATCTAAACTCAAGCAACCAATCTGGTTCATTCTTTTTATTTGAAATAAATCGGATAATATCTTCACTCAACCCCTTTGGTGCTGTTTCAAAAGCAATATTTGTTTCAAAACCATACTCATATGTTTTTGAAACCGCTTCTTGAATTGAAAACTTATCCTTCTTCATCATGACTCCTTGTTAAATTTAGGTATTAAAAATGCCTTATTTTTTTAAAAATGTCAAGCAAAAGCATTTTTTACTTGTTTTTATTAAAAAAGAAGTCTAATCTAAATTGTAAATTATATTTTTAAGGAGCAAAAATGTCTGAAAATATCGCTTGTAACTCATTGTTTCATATATTATTTTTTATGACGACCATTTTGTTAATTATTTTCTCGTTCTTTTTGATTTTACGAATCTTAAAGTTGATGGACAAAAATAACGACCTAAGACAAACACTTGCACAAAAAGAAAAAGATTTAACACAAAATAAGATTAATGCTTCCTCTTATTTATTACCATATGATAATGAACGAACAAAAAGCATCGTTATATCTGTCAATCAAGATTTTAAAGTCACTTATGCAAATGAGTATGCTTTAGAACTTTTTAAATTTTCAAAAAATGAATTACTCGGTAAAAATATCTTTGGGACTATCTATCCAGCCAAAGAACAAAATCAGTTGCTAGAAAAGAACATCATTGAACGGATTTTTCAATATCCCAACCTATATATGGAACACGAAAGTGAAAATTTAAAAAAAGATGGGGAAATTCTTTGGATTTCATGGACAAATAGGGTTATATATGGCAAAGATGGTGAACCTGAAGAAATTAAATCTGTTGGTTTTGACATCACAAAACGCAAAAATCTTGAAAATGAACTTTGTGCTTTAGCCTTTAATGATCCATCTACAGGTGCCTTAAATAGGGAGGCATTTTTAGACCATGGTGTCAAAGAATTAAAACGATCAAATTTATACAACCGTCAACTCTCTTTATTGGTTATGAAATTAAATTGCTTTGAAGCACCACAGACAGAAGATGGTGAACAATTTACAGATATGCTTTTGAAAGATGTCATCTCAATGAGTCAAAAAATCATACGAGAAACGGACATTATTGGGCGTATCAGTGATGTTGAGTTTGCGATCTTATTACCTGAAACAAGTTTTGAAAAAGCTCAGTTTTTTGCCGAACAACTCAAACTTAAAATTCAAGAAAAAAGTTTAAAAGAAAATCAATCCTTCTTTATTACAGCAAACTTTGGTGTTGCCTCTAAAGAAGGAAAAACAGAAAGTATCGATTCACTCTTACAAAAAGCAATTGATTCCCTTATTTTGTTTGAAAAAACAGGGGAAAGCTTTGTATTGCCTACTAAAAAGAAAGGAGCTAAAAAATGAATGAAATTGTCCTTTTTAATGACAAAATAAAAATGGGGGTTTTGCCAGAAATTGGTGGTGCTATCTCTTTTTTCAAATATAAACAAAAAGATAAGATGATAGATGTTATGCGTCCATATGAAAAATCACCTAAAGGTGATGACGCAAATAACGCTTCTATGTTTGTGATGATGCCATTTTGTTCCCGTATTCGTGGTGGGTCGTTTGTTTATTGGGGAATTACACGCAAAATGGCAAAAAATCATCCTGGAATTCAAGATCCTATTCATGGTGATGGCTGGAAATCAAAGTGGGAAGTTGTTTCTCAATCAGATACAAAAATCGAAATGAAATTAATTCATGATAAGGACAAAGGTGGATTTCCATTTTCATATGATGGAACGATTATCTATGAATTAAAAGGCGATAAATTAGACATCACCCTTGGCGTTAAAAATACAAATCAATTGCCAATGCCATGTGGACTTGGAATACATCCCTTTTTCACAAAAACAAAAGAAGTTGAACTTGATTTTACGACAACACAAGTATGGAGCAATGAAACAGATCCTATTTTTGATAAACCGTATATGACACCTGAAACGTGGCAATTTGATGGAGGACGTCCACTCAAAAATGCCGTCTTTGATACTTGCTTTGGTGGGTTTAATGGAAAAGCCTCTATCTTATATCCAGATATGGGTATCTCTGTTGCAATTGAGGCAGACGAGTCTTTTGGTCACGTTATCTTATATGCTCCAAGAGGGAAAGGTTTCTTTTGTCTTGAACCCGTTACAAATGCAACAAATGCCTTTAATCTAGCTGCAAATGGTAGTATTGGAACAGGGATTAAAAGTATCGGACCAAATCAAACAATGAATGCTAAAATTTCCTTAACAATCAGGGGATAATCCATGCAAAATCAATTAACAAAAATTGTTGCCACCTTAGGACCTGCAACCAGCAATATTGATAAAATTAGAGCTCTTACTGGTGCTGGGGTTAATGCTTTTCGTTTTAATTTTAGCCACGGTGATCATAAAACACATGAAAACAACTTCAAAATCGTTCGTAAGGTCGCACGTGAAAATAAAGCCCACTATGCTATTTTAGCGGATTTACAAGGGCCAAAATTACGCATTGGCGATTTTGAAGATGGACAAATCTATTTAGAAGAAGGGCAAACATTTCGACTAGACATGTCCCCCACCCTTGGGAATCAAAAACGTGTATCCTTGATGCATGAAGAAGTTTATGCTGTTTTAAAAAAAGGTATGATTTTATTACTTAATGATGGTCAAATTAAGTTGCAAGTCAAAAAATTTGGCCGTGATTATGCCGAAACAACTGTTTTAGTCGCAGGTCCCCTTTCAAACCACAAAGGGGTCAATGTTCCCGATGTTGCCTTACCAATTTCGGCTCTAACAAAAAAAGATAAAAAAGATTTAGACTTTGCTCTCAAACTTGGCGTTGATTGGGTTTGCCTTTCATTTGTACAGCAACCTGATGACGTCAAGCAAGCTAAAAAAATTATTCAAGATAAGGCAGGGATTATTGTTAAAATTGAAAAACCAACCGCGTTAACACATTTGGATGAAATTATTGATTTAGCTGATGGCGTAATGGTTGCACGGGGAGACTTAGGGGTAGAATGTCCGCTTGAAGATGTTCCAACCCTGCAACGCCAAATCATTCTCAAATGCCGTGCAAAAGCAAAGCCTGTTATTGTTGCAACACAAATGCTTGAAAGTATGATTAAGGCACCTGTCCCAACAAGAGCCGAAGTTTCAGACGTGGCAACTGCCGTATATGAAGGGGCCGATGGCATTATGTTATCTGCCGAAACGGCTATAGGGTCCTATCCTGTTGAAGCGGTTAATATGATGCATCGTATCATCATGGCGACCCAAAATGATGTTGCCTATCATACCTATTTAGCGGCCTCCTCTCTGCCTCCTGATAATAAGGCGATTTCAACAGCAATTACATCATCTATGCGACAGATGGTTTCTGTTTTAGAACATCCTGATTGTATTATTACATTCTCTGTTTCAGGTAAAACAGCCTTACGGGCATCAAGAGAAAGACTCACAATCCCTATTTTAAATCTCACTTCATGTGAACACGTTGCAAATAAAATGGCACTTGTTTGGGGTGTTTCATCCATTGTCACTGGGTCACTTAAAGAATTGATGAGAGCCCCTTCTTTTGCACTTAAACTTGCTAAGAAAGAAGGTTTTGCAAGAACGGGGGATGAAGTGATTATTTCAGCGGGGATTCCTTTTGGAACGGAAGGATCTACAAATATTATTCATATTGCAAAGGTTGATTAATCTGTCCATTGCATACAAATTGCGTATAAAAAGAGTGCCTCATTTGAGACACTCTTTTTTGTATAATTTAAATATGTTTTAATGCAGCTGCGATAAAAGCTTTAAAAATTGGGTTTGGATTTCCAGGTCTTGATGTAAACTCTGGGTGAAATTGAACCCCAATAAAGAACGGATGCCCGTCAATTTCAACAATTTCAGGAAGCAATCCATCTGGCGATTTACCAGAAACAATAAATCCCTTCTCTTTCAATACATTTTCATAAGAAATATCCATTTCATAGCGATGACGATGCCGTTCTTCAATATTTTCTTTTTGATAAATTTGATGAGCCAAAGACCCTTCTTTCAATACACAAGGATATGCCCCTAAACGCATTGTACCACCTAAATCACCATTATCAGGACGGATACATTGAATACCATCTTTTTCCCACACTTTCATTTTAGAAATCACAGGCGTGCATTTTGTACCAAATTCACTTGAGGAGGCATCTTCAATACCAAGGAGATGTTGAGCGGCTTCAATCACAGCCATCTGCATCCCTAAACAAATACCGAAGAAAGGAACATTATTTTCCCTTGCATATTGGACAGCTCTAATTTTTCCTGCAATTCCTCTAATACCAAAACCACCTGGGACTAAAATACCATCATACGGTTTCAATGTACTTTCAAGCTCTTGCGTACTTAAACTTTCAAGTTGTTCAGATTCAATCCAAGTAATTTTAACCTTGGTTTTATTACTAATCCCAGCATGGACAAGGGCTTCATGCAAAGATTTGTATGCCTCAAGCAAGCTACAATACTTCCCAACAACAGCAATTTTAACTTCTTTTTCATAATTAGAAACAATATTAACAATTTCATCCCATTTTGCTAAATCAGGTTCAGGAGCATTTTCCAAAAGACCAAAATGTTTAAGAACTTGAACGTCCAGCCCTTGAGCATGATATGTCAATGGCACCTTATAAATATTATCTACATCTAAAGCAACCACAACATTGTCAGGTTTTATATTGCAAAAAAGAGCTAATTTTCTGCGTTCTTCTGCCCCAAGCATCACTTTTGAACGACACAACAAAATATCGGCTTGAATACCAGCTTCCAAAAGTGTCTTAACCGCATGTTGTGTTGGTTTTGTTTTTAATTCACCCGCTGTATCAATATAAGGTAAGAGCGTTAAAAAGATAAACAACACGTTATCACGCCCAACGTCATTGGCAAATTGACGAATAGCTTCTAACATCAGAGTCCCTTCAATATCACCAACTGTACCCCCTACTTCATAAAGAACAAAATCTTCCCCATGCAAATCTGATTTAATAAAATCTTTAATCTCATTTGTTACATGCGGAATAGCTTGAACCGTTGCACCTAAATAATCCCCTCTACGTTCTTTTTGAATCACATTATAATAAATGCGTCCGCCTGAGATACTATCTGTTTTATGACAGTTCAAATCAGCAAATCGCTCATAATGCCCTAAGTCAAGGTCCGTTTCAGCACCATCATGCGTTACAAACACTTCACCATGTTGATATGGTGACATTGTCCCTGGATCAACATTTAAATATGGGTCCATTTTACGCATTCTGACCGAATACCCACGCGATTTTAACAAACAACCAATGGAGGCCGAAGCAATCCCCTTACCTAAAGAAGAAACAACCCCACCTAAAATAAACACATATTTTGTCATTGTTTAATATCCTTTATTTATGTTATTATAACGCATTAAAAACAAAGACTTATACAAGCCTTTTAAAGTAAAAATTGAAGGGATAAAAACTCTGAGCGATAAACATTTTGTCGCTTGAAAGAAGACGAATTTAAAATTTATAGTAGCCATTTTCATATCTTCTCTATCAAAGTTTTTATGAGCATATCAAAATGGAATGAAATTAGCAACCAAAAAACACACCATATACATATTATTTTATAACTATATAAAAATACAATGATTTAAAGACTGCTTTTAAAAGCCCAACTGCTTCAAGAGTTAAGAGCAGGTGCGTAAAATGCCATCTATAGTGAAATCACCAAGCTCAAGTACTCCTCCGCTGTGCTTCGACATGTACTAGTCGCTCGTTGATTCCATCTATATTTGGCTATTTTACGCTGGCTCTTAACCCATCCATCACATCGAGGTTACCGTAGTGCTGACGCACTTGGGGGCATCGAGGTTACCGTAGCCCTTTGGGCTTGAGGGGCATTGAAAGATTTTGAGGTAATAACACTGCGATATAATGGAGTTTTTGTCGTGCCACTTCATTTTAACAAATTTATTCTTCCCACTTTTTAGGTATGAAAAAACGCAGAAAATTTCACAAAATGTACCTATCAACATACACAAGCGAAATTATCCGCGTTTATATCACGCACCTAAAAAAGGATTATTCAAAAATATAGAGGCTGTCAAAACGAGCAGCATACATCACTTCTTTCACCTTACCTTGTGCCCCTTTAATTGACAAACGAACTGCTTTTGATGATGCTTCATCATGTGCAATCACAAACATACCTAATGCAGCTGAGTCAATAAAATCACAATCGGACAAGTCAAAAACAATCTTTTCAATATCACCATTTTTGATTAATGAAATAATTTCAAAAAATGTATCGTGATCTCTAAAGGTAAAAGAACCTGTAAAAATAATCTCTTTACCACCATCAATATCAATAGATTTATAATTCATAGCATTGCCTCCTTCTTTATTTTATTTTGACTGATTTTTTTTCATTCGTCAACATTATTTTAATTTATTTATGTTTCTTTTTTTGAAAAACAAGGTAAATTGGTTTTCGACCAGCTAGAATCCCTTTTTTTTCATATCGTGTTGGTACCCAATCAACAGGCGGAATAGCGGTATCACCATTCACTTGCTCAAAAAGTGAGAGTTCTGCCACCTGCTCCAATGTCCATTCAGCATATGCTTCAACATCTGTTGCAACATAGAAATAACCATCATCTTTTAATAAGCGATATAATTGCTTTTGATTGGTCTGATTGGTAAAACGACGTTCAGCATGGCGTGCCTTTGGCCATGGATCGGGATAAAGTAAAAAAATCTTTTGAAATATCCCATCTTTAAAATGCGGGAATACTTCTCGAACATCATCATCCCAAATGCGTACATTATCCACCCGTTCAGGTGCAATATCGGTATGTGTCGTCTTTCCTTCATGCGAGCCGTTTAAATGAGCTAACAAAGAGGCAACACCATTGATAAATGGCTCAGCAGCAAAAAAACCAACATCCTTATATTTAAGGGCTAATTCTGCCACATGCTCTCCACCACCAAAACCAATTTCAAGCCAATGCTCTTTCATCTTTGTTGGGAAAAAATCATCTAAATCCACCTTACCCGTCTTGGGAAACGATGGTTTCAACCGTGGCAACAGCTCATCAATGAGCTGTTGCTTTGAAGTTTTAATTGATTTTCCCTTTCTTCTACCGAAAAAGCGAAGTTCTTTTTCACCTAACATCTTTATTTCTCCGATGACTTTACATGCCAAATGTCTTTTGCATATTCACGCACCGTTCTATCAATTGAGAATTTACCAGAATTTGCAATGTTCATCAATGCTTTTTTCGACCATTTGAGAGGATTAATGTAATCAGCAAAAATTTGCTCATGTGCAGTACAATAACTTTCAAAATCAGCCAACAGCATATAGTAATCTTTAAACATAATGTTTTGAAAAATTGGGATAAAGAGATTTTTATCTTCACCTGGGGTAAACATGCCTGACGTTAACGCATCCATCACCCGCTTAATCGCCATATTTTCGTTATAATAATCCCATGGTTTATAATTGTCACCCATGTGCTTTTGTCCCACTTCTTCAGCGGTTAAACCAAAGAGATAGAAGTTTTCTTTCCCAACTTCAGCCAAAATTTCAACATTGGCTCCATCTAATGTCCCAAGTGTTAAAGCCCCGTTCATCATAAATTTCATATTACTGGTACCAGATGCTTCAAATCCAGCAGTTGAAATTTGTTCACTAATATCTGCACCTGGGAAAACAACTTCTGCAATTGAAACCTTATAATCTGGAATAAAGACAACTTTTAATTGATCTTTTACTCGAGGATCATTGTTTACAACTTTTGCAACATTGTTTATCAACTTAATCACCAACTTAGCAAACTCATAGCCAGGAGCCGCCTTTCCACCAAAAATGTATGTTTTTGGCACAGGTAAAGTCAAGCCATCTTCTACAATACGCAAATACTGATGAATAATGTGTAACACATTTAAATGTTGACGCTTGTATTCATGAATACGTTTGACTTGACAGTCAAAAATAGATTTTGGATTGACACGAATACCCGTAATCCTATCAATCAAGGCTGCTAATTCAACCTTATTATCATATTTAATACGATTTAATGAATCTAAAAAGACGTCATCTTTTTTGAATTTTTCAAGTTTTTTAAGCTCTGATAAATTGGTAATCCATTTATCACCAATTCTCTCTGTGATTAAATTTGACAACCCTCTATTTGAATTTAACAACCATCTACGTGGGGTTACACCGTTTGTTTTATTATTAAACCGTTCGGGCCACATTTCATAAAATTCTGGCACTAAATTGCTGGTCAAAAGCTTTGTATGAATGTCTGCCACACCATTAATTGAGTGTGAACAAACAATTGCCAAATGAGCCATACGGATTTGTTTTTGCGGTCCTTCCTCAATAATAGAAAGACGGCTTAAACGACCAACATCACCAGGATAACGGTCCATTACTTGTTTCATTAAATAATCATTGATTTCATAAATTAAAATCAAATGACGTGGCAAGTGTTTTTCAAACATCGCAACGGGCCATTTTTCTAAAGCTTCAGGCAACAATGTATGGTTTGTATATGCCATTGTTTTGAGTGTAATATTGAAGGCTCTATCCCAATCTAACCGATACACATCTATCAAAACACGCATCAGTTCAACAATTGCAAGTGTTGGGTGGGTATCATTTAATTGAATTGCCACTTTCTCTGGCAACAAATCAAAATCTGTGTGATTTTCAAGAAAACGACGCATAATATCGTTAACAACACACGAGGTGAAGAAATATTGTTGCATTAAACGCAGATATCTACCCTGCTCCACAGCATCTGATGGATAAAGCACTTTTGAAATGGTTTCAATTTGAATGTTTTGTTCCACCGCTTCAACATAGCCACCCCGATTGAATGTTTCCAAATCCAAGGTATTTGTCGATTTTGCTGAGAACAACCGCAAATAATTAACCGTCTTACCACCATATCCAACAATCGGCATATCATATGGCACACCTAACAGCTGACTGGTCCCAACCCAATGTGGTTCCCGAGAACCATTGCGTTCTTCATACACAACACGTCCACCAATTTGAACCAAGCATGAACGGTCAGCACGTTCAATTTGCCATGGGGATGTCCGATCCAACCATGAATCAGCCCTCTCCTTTTGCCAGCCATTTTCAAAATATTGTTTAAACAAACCAAATTGATAATTAATCCCATAGCCATACCCAGGAATACCAAGTGTTGCAATCGCATCCAAAATACAAGCCGCTAAGCGACCCAAACCACCATTACCCAATGCTGGGTCATATTCAGCATCTAAAACATCTTTTAATTTAATTGGGTTATCAAGTTTAATCTCGTTAATTAAATCCATAATTTCAAAGTTAAAAAGATTGTTTGGCAAAAGGCGACCTAACAAATATTCTAATGACAAATAATAGACACGCTTTGGATCTTCTTTTTCATGACGTGCTGCCGTTTCAAACATACCATCAATACATAAATCACGCACAGCCATAGCAAGTGCTGTAAAAAGGTGATCTTTATCAGCCTCGCACACCCGTTTTGAAAGTGAATATTTAATATGCCATTCAATCAGCTGTTGCAACTCTTTCGCTGTTGGTTTTTTAAACTTATTGACTTTTGGTTTTGCCGTCCCCACCATTTTACATCCTTTCTTTCAATAATCAAAAATAATCTCATTATGCAAAAAGTTATTAAGTATTATAAAGGCAAAAAACTTAACACTTCCTTAACAAAAACGACTTTTTACTTTTTTTTAAACAGATTTTCACATAAAGATTCATTCATTCATTTGGCAATTGGGTGGTGTTATTTCCTCCCATATCTTCGGTTGATTCTTTTTTCTTTCTCCCACCTTTTTGAACCGAACGCCAATGGCTCACATTCTTTTTATGTGCCTCATAAGTAGTCGAAAAATTATGTCCACCAGTCCCATTTGCCACAAAATAAATATAGTTTGTTTTTGGTGGATTTAAAACAGCCTCAATCGCCTTTTTCCCAGGATTACAAATCGCCCCGATAGGTAATGCTGGCACAACATAGGTGTTATACGGACTTTTAACTTTTAAATCTTGGTATGTAAGTGACCGCTTTAAATCATACTTCCCCTCTGTTACAGCATAAAGAGCTGTCGGATCTGATTGTAATTTCATCCCCTTATTCAAACGATTAATAAACGCAGAGGCTACTAATGGAAGTTCTTTATCCTTAGGAAAACCCGCCTCCTTCTCAATAACAGATGCTAAAATAATCGCCTCTTTCATACTTTTAAAAGGTAAATCCTTTTGTCGTTTTTCCCACAAAGAGGTGACTGCACGATCCATCGCCCGACGCATCCGTTGCAACATACCCTCCTTTGTATCACCCCATGAATAATGATATGTATCAGGTAAAAGCGTTCCATTGCGAGGCACCTCAGGTTTGTCCCCCTTTAACCCTTTTGCATGTTCAATCAACTCAACAATTTGTTGTGATGTCAACCCCTCTGGCACAACCAAACGACGGATATACGTTTCGCCACTAACCAAAATCGTCATAACCATTTTAGGACTTGCGTGAGCTGGGAAAGAATATTCACCTGCTTTAATGTTTTTTGTATTCCCGCTAGCCCGAACGCCTAATAAAAAAATAGCAGGAGAAGAAATAACCCCTTCTGCCTTTAATAAATAAGCCACCTGTTTTAAACTAGATCCTTTAGGAATAACAACCTCTTTACGTTGTTGCAAAATCCCTTCAGAAACAAAATCCTGATAGGTTGTAAAGACACTTCCCCCAATAAAAGAGGCACCTATAAAAAGCAAAATAAAATAAACAAAAACTCTGTTTCTCATATAACAATCTCTTTATAAGTGCCTAATTATATTAAATCTTTTTAAAGATTAAAGAACCATTTGTCCCACCAAAGCCAAAGGAATTAGAAAGGGCAACACGAACCTCTTTTTCCTTTGCAACATTTGGTACAAGGTCAAAACCTGCAGTTTCTTCCTCAGGGTCAACAAGGTTAATTGTTGGTGGCAAAATCCCCGTATTCATCGCCATAACTGAGAAAATAGACTCCACAGCACCCGCAGCACCAAGCAAATGGCCAATACATGATTTTGTTGAACTCATTGACACTTTTGTATTACCAAAAATGTTATTAACCGCTCTAAATTCAACCATATCACCAAGCGGTGTTGATGTTCCATGAGCATTGATGTAATCAACATCTTCAGGATTCATACCTGCTGATTTTAATGCCCCAAGCATTGCACGATAACCGCCGTTACCACCAGGTGCTGTAATATGGTATGCGTCACCAGTCATTGCATAACCCACAACTTCAGCATAAATTTTAGCACCCCGTTTTTTGGCATGTTCATATTCTTCAAGCACAACAACACCAGCACCTTCACCCATGACAAAGCCATCACGACCTTTGTCCCAAGGACGAGAGGCTAACTCAGGCGTTTCATTATAATGTGTTGATAAAGCTTTTGCTTGTGCAAATCCAGCAATTCCAACCTTACAAATGGCAGCTTCAGCACCCCCAGCAACCATCACATCTGCTTCATTATTTTTAATAATACGCATCGCATCACCAATTGCATGAGTCCCTGTCGCACAGGCAGTCACAACCGCATGATTTGGCCCTCTAAACCCATATTTAATTGACACATGACCTGAAATCAAGTTAATCAATGCAGATGGAATAAAGAATGGTGAAATTCGACGTGGCCCTTGTTCATTGACCAAGATTGAACCAGCCTCAATTGCTTGTAAACCGCCAATACCAGAACCAATCAAAACACCAGCACGTTCCATTTCTTCTTCCGTTTCTGGTTTATATCCAGAATCTTCAACCGCATCCGTTGCTGCTGCTAATCCATATAAAATAAAAGGATCAACGTGGCGTTGCTCTTTCGGTGAAAGAACCGAATCAGGATCAAACGCATCTGGCATTTCCCCTGTTGGAATTTGTCCTGCCACTTTAGCTGTAAAATTTTCCGTATCAAATGAACGAATAGATGAAATACCTGATACACCCTTTGTCAATTTATCCCAGTTTGTATTTAAGCCACGACCCAATGGGCTCAATATCCCCATACCAGTAATAACGACTCGTCTTGTCATAATTTTAATCCTCTTATTTTATTTGGTTTAGATAAAAAGGGACGCCTTAAAACAAAGCGCCCCTATTATTAGTACAGACTAAGCTTGTTTTTCAATGAAATCAACTGCGTCTTTAACTGTGCGAATTTTTTCAGCTGCATCGTCTGGAATTGAGCAACCAAATTCTTCTTCAAAAGCCATGACAAGTTCAACTGTGTCTAAGCTATCTGCACCCAAATCATCAATAAAGCTAGCATTGTCAACAACTTTAGCTTCGTCAACACCTAAGTGTTCTACAACGATTTTTTTAACGCGTTCTGAAACATTACTCATTATAAATTTCCTTTTCTGTTAATAATATTATTTTGTCTGTTAAGACGAAATCAAACTGCTTTTAGCATATTTTTTTTCATTCGTCCAGCACTTTTTTTAGTTTAGAATAAATTCCATAAAAATCAATCCATTACAAACGATTTTTACAAAAATTTGTTCTAAATCATCGCCATCCCCCCATTGACGTGGATGGTTTGCCCCGTAATATAGGCTGCTTCATCACTTGCCAAAAAGACTGCTGTATTTGCAATATCTTCAGCGGTTCCTAAGCGACCCATTGGGACACCTCTTAAGAGCTCTTTTCTCACTTCTTCAGAAAGAGCATCTGTCATCGGTGTTTTAATAAACCCTGGTGCAATTGAATTAAATGTGATGCCCCGGCTTGCAAGCTCTTGTGCCATACACTTATTCATCGCAATCATACCAGCTTTTGAAGCAGAATAATTGGCTTGGCCAGCGTTACCCATCACGCCAACAACAGAAGCCATCCCAATAATACGACCATAACGACGTTTCATCATCCCAGGGATAACAGCTCTAGCCAATTTAAAACCTGCTGTTAAATTAATATCTAAAACAGCTTGCCACTGATCATCTGTCATACGCATTGCAAGGCCATCTTTCGTAATCCCAGCGTTATTAACAAGGATATCAATGCGTCCCATATCAGCTTCTGCTTGTTTTACCAACTGATTCAAACTTTCTGAATCAGTCAAATTTGCAGAATAAACAAAAACACGGTCACCCAATTCTGCTTGGAAAGCTTTTAAAGTATCCATGTTCATATCTGTCAAAGCCAATGTAGCTCCTTGAGCATGCATTTTCTTTGCAATTTGACGCCCAATACCACCAGTCGCACCAGTAATAAGAGCTGTTTTTCCAGTTAAATCAAACATTTTTTCTCCTTAATATAAAAAAAACAGTTTCACTATAACCATTTTATTTTCATTTTGCAAGAAAAGCTTTCAATTTGTCATAATTTAGTCATTATTTTTTTTAAACTCAATTTATGTAAAAAAAATTTGACACTCAATCTAATTCGTGATATACTTGGCTTTTCGTTTAATTTCAAACACAATTTAACAGATAAGGAATAAAAATGGACCCGTCCAGTCAAAGTATCATTTCACAAGACAAATTAGAGCAAGCTGCTCTTATCTATACCCTTTCAGACCCATTTTGCGAACCAATTGATGCCATACGTCGTGTAAAAGCAAGTAATAAAATGGCAAAACGAGTCAGCAAAAGCGACCTCAATCTGCGTTTATTAATCATTTTTGCTGATTTATTAGATATGAATGTTAGAACAAGTAGCATTGAATCGATTGAAAAAGTCCTCATTACACCTGATCGAGATATTAAAAATGCCGCTATTTTGCATTGTTTAGACTCAAAAGGCGAGTTATCCCCTATTGAGGCGGTTGCAAAAGTAACTGCGATGGATAATGAACTTAAATCAGTAACACGGAATAAAGATTTAAGAACACTTGCCATTATTGGTTCCTTAATTGATAAAAGTAATGAACCCATTTCAACAGCAAAAACGCTTGTCAGCATTCAAAAATTATTTAATTTGGAAAATAAAAAAGAAAGATAACTTTTTATTTTACTCAACATTTTTACCTATTTATGCCCCTTAGTTTAAGGGGCATTTTTTTATGGAAGGTTTATATGAAAAAAATCATACGCATCATCTTATTACTTATTTTTGGTTTTTGCGTTTCATATACATATTATTATACACATCGAAAACCGTTGGTTTCAGTTATTATTACAACATATAATCGTGCCCACCTTTTGCCTGATATCTTTAAATCTATCGATAATTCAACTTTTAAAAATTTTGAAGTTATTTTTGTAAATGATGCCTCAAAAGACAATACCAAACAAGTTTTAAAAGACTATGCAAAATATAAAAGAAATATTATTATACAAACAAATCCCAAAAATCTGGGTATGGAAGGAAGCAGAAACAAAGGTATCCAATTAGCAAGAGGAACATACCTCGGTTTTATGGATGATGATGACGTTTTTTATAAGGATTGGATTGAAAAAAGTGTTGATTTTCTCAAAAAGAACCCAAAAATTGATGCGGTTGTTCCTATGCGACACAATCTTGTTACACCGCCAACGCGACAAAACAACTCTCCACTTTCACAAATTATATATGGCAATGTGATGGGGTTTAGCGGTATTGTTATAAAAAAAGAGTTCCTTGACAAGCACCATATCCGTTTTCATAAAAAATTTATGGGTGCTGAAGATTACGCTTTTTGGCACGATGTTTTGACAAATAATGGTATTGTTTGGCGTCATCCAGATTTTTTGGTTGCTATTCGTAGCGGATCTGTGCACTCAAAAGAACACTATGATAATCATGCAAAAAATAAAAAAATCATTTCAAACTCATTCAAAAAATACTACTCCTCAGATGGCAATCTTTCAGATTTATGTGCTATCTTTACCAACATTCAAAAAACAGAAAAATTTGCCCAACAATTTGATGATAAAGAAATTAAAACCCGTATTCATGAAAATTGCCGTATACCACGGTTAAAAGAAAAAAGTAAATGGATCTTTTTTCACCCAGGATGGTCCGATGGCATTATTTTATTGAATAACAACACCATCCAACGTGTTGAATTTTCTGATGAAAAAGCAACCATCATTCAAATTTCAGAAAATAAAATAACCGTTAAATGGCACAATTATGGTATCGAAACTTTTGTTTGTAACAACCACAATGAATGTCAATTAAAGAAATAAAAAATACCCTTTTATTCTGATACAAAATAAATCAATTAACAATCTGGCAAATATTCAACAGAGGGACCCGTTTTGGTTGATGTTTCTGTTTTTTGTTCTTGCGTTATATCTGTTGCACTTTGTTGTAATGCGTTAGAAGTATTTATCTTAGGATTTTCATCAGATACCCCCTCTTTTGGCGTAGATTGTTTAGATGCAACTTCTATTTCTTTTTCAATATAACCAGATTTTTCACCTTTTTTATAACTATACCCTTTTTGGTTGACATCAACAGTGGCATATCCATCATCTGAAATTATTTCTTCCAAATTTTTAAGAATAGGTGACAATGCCTTCTTTTGTTCTGCGGTCATATCTTGCGTTACCTCTTTTAAAATATCACGGTGGCTTTTACCCAATAAATCAGAAATTGTTTGATCGGTTCCATTCACTTTGCGTAATGGATGATATAATTTATTTGCCATAACAAGCTTATAAACAATCATTTGTGCTTGTTTTTCAGCTTCTTGATGGGGATAACCATCTTTTTCAAAAATATCTTTAATATTACCTAACGCTTTATTTAGCGTTCCATTTTCAGTAGTTGTCAACTTAATACCTGAAATTTTTTCGCCCACATATTTATCAAGGCGAGAAACAGCGTGCGTATATGATTTTTCTTCATATGTGCGAACAACAACTTTTTCCTTTGGTTTTGTAACAACTTGCACATCTTGTTGTTCTGTTTCAATGTCTTCATTTGCCTCTTTAAATGAAACGCCCATATCTATTTGTTCATCTTCAACCACAGCATTAGCCAAATTTTCATCAGTTGCCATATCCCGATCAACTGAGGCATCTAAAACCGCATCTTGTGTTGGATTTTGAGGTTCTACCACTTGCTCTTGTAATGCTTTTTGTCTTTCTACACGGACTGCATCTTCAGGATATCTTTCTTTAAAAAACGACTGAATAGCATAACCATCAGACATTAAAATAATATCTTTTGCATTAGGCGTTCTTTCCATCAACTGATCCAGTGAAAGCAAACAACGCTTATTTGCTTTCAAGGCCTCAATCCCTTTTTCATCAGTTGACATCAAGAGCATGGAAATACTTTGCAAATTTTTATCACCTGATTCGAGTGCTAATACCAGAGGCGTTTTCCCCTTATTATCCGTATGATTAACATTAATACCTTTTTCAATTAATGTTTTTGTCATTAAACGATTATGATGACAAAAATGCAATGCATTTCCACCATTGTTTGCTGTTTTATTTATGTCAGCCCCTTTTTCTAAAAGAGTTGTAACAGCTGATAAATTTCCCGCTTCAGCCGCAACCATAAAGGCATCTTTTCCTTCAAAGTTTGTCACATGAATAGACACATTCTTATTATTGATTAAATCATCAATCAAAATCTGACGATATTGCATTTTTTCTTTATTTTTAGGTGAATAGGAACGTGTATCAGCAATACCTGTTTTATATTCAGGTTCAGATGAATGTGGCTCAGTTCCTTTTAAAAGGCTCATTAAAAGCGTATCACCTGTTGCACTATTAAATCCATTATAATTTGCACCAGGATGCCTATATAAAACAGAGGCTACTCTCATATTGCCATGCGCAACAGCGAACTGTAAAGCGGTATCATAAGGGGTATCCCCATCCTCATAAGGCCCTCTAATAAAGCGATTTACATCTTCTTTATCTTCTTTGATATAAGCCTCCATTGCTTTGGGTTCATCTCGCGTAATTAAAGTCATTAAATTATCATCACTTCTTAAACCTGTTTCTTGATTTACCGTATTCGGAATAACGATATTTTTCAAAAACTTCAGTGGATCCCGCTTGTATGCTTCATAACTTATATCATCAGTTGTGAGTAAATCCATTCCCAATTTTTCACGGACAAAGTTCCACGCTTGTCGATTCATATCAGTTGCACTTGAGGCAACACCCCACACAACATCCCCAATATTGAAAAAACCATCTATAATCGCCTCACCTGTAGACTCAGCATAGTCAGAAAATGTTTCATCTCCTTCATATCTTTTTTTAACCGCACCTGACGCCATTTGGTACATAAGTTCACCCGTGTCCCAAGGATGGCTTACCATTTGAACAACCCCATCTAACATTTCAGGGAAGATTTTATCAGCCCGCATGTGAATAACATCATCCATAAATTCTCTTGAACCATCAGGATCTAGGGCTGCTGACAAAAGCATAAGTGGCCCAGAAGCCTTTGCTGACAATCGATTAAATGCCCGAACACTTTTAACAGCCTTCTTCCCTCCTGGTAAAGATTCCACCCCTCTAACCACCTTTTGTGTTGCAGTGGTTTTAACTCGACCAACAGTCTTTGCAACCTTTACAACTGGTTTTGCAACTTTCCCTAATGTTGCACCAGCTTTCATTTTTCCCAATTCTAATGCCGCTCCTAATTCTCGTGCTGCATTTATAAATCTTTTCGCATCTTTAGGAGATGGATCAGGGATATCCGTGTCTATTAATTTTCCAGCGTTAGAATCTTCAAGATATATTTTTGTATCCCCACCTTTAACTTTGGACGCCTCAACATCAGGCGTTTCGTCTGTTACTTTGGACGCCTCAACATCAGGCGTTTCGTCTGTTACTTTAGACGCCT
>CALARE010000057.1 GCA_937888725.1 uncultured Alphaproteobacteria bacterium
AGAGCTAGTCTTGCATTTAGTGCTTAAAAACAGAGGAGTTAAAACGAAGTTATGTGATAATAAAAAAACAGTCCCTAAGAACCGTTTTTTATAATGGGGCGAAAGATGTTTTAAAAGCAGTCTTTAAATCATTGTGTTTTTATATGGCACATCGTCTTTTAAAAAGCGTTTTAAAAGCAAGTAGAAAGTTGAAAGAAGGATATAAAAAATCCCTGCGCGATCGCTACAGGGATTTTTTTAACTCTGAGAGGTATCAATTAGTACCCTTCAACGCTGAAACGTTTTCTTTTCATCTTACGAGAACGGCGGATGCATTCTGTTGCTTTACGAGCTTTCTTTTCAGATGGTTTTTCGTAGTAACGACGTAGTTTCATTTCACGAAAACTGCCTTCACGTTGCATTTTCTTTTTTAAAACACGCAATGCTTGTTCAACGTTATTGTCATGGACAACGATAGTAACTATGGTACTCACCTCACTTTCATTGGAGCACATTTTAATTGAATTTAAAATAAAATGCAAGAACTTTTTTAACTTTTTAATAAAAAAGTGTTTGGAGGGATATTTTGGTTGTTTTTTGGGGTGAAAAATGCTATATTCCCGCTGTTATAAAATGATAGGCAAAATTTATGCAGAATGATACATTATTTTCAGTTGGTGGGTTGCAAAAACCTTTAGCCGATAGATTGCGTCCTCGCACTCTTGATGATGTCGTGGGACAAGCACATTTGCTCTCTGAAAAAGGGCCGTTAAGACGGATGTTGACTTCGGGGAAGGTGTCATCGTTTATTTTGTGGGGTCCTCCAGGCTGTGGTAAGACGACGATTGCTCGAATTTTAGCTGATGAAGTGAAACTTTATTTTGAATCATTATCAGCTGTTTTTTCGGGCGTGGCAGATTTAAGAAAGGTTTTTGAATTGGCTTCTCAGCGTCGACGCATGGGGAAGGGGACTCTTTTATTTGTTGATGAAATTCATCGTTTTAATCGAGCACAGCAAGATGCATTTTTACCGTATGTTGAAGATGGGACGGTTGTGCTTGTTGGGGCAACGACTGAGAACCCCTCATTTGAGCTAAATGGGGCTTTGCTTTCAAGGTGTAAGGTTTTTGTTTTAAATCGTCTTTCTGATGAGGCGTTGGAAGAATTGCTTATAAAAGCAGAAACCGTTTTTGAAAAACCGATACCTTTGGATGAGGTGGGACGCAATTACATTAAAGCGGTTGCCGACGGGGATGGCCGGTATTTTTTAAGTCTTGTTGATGCGGTTTATTCCTATGCAACTGAAAATGAAATTTTAGATAAAGAATCACTTGAAATATTACTTCAAAAACGTTTTCCAAATTACGATAAAAACGCTGAAAATCATTATAATCTTATCTCGGCATTGCATAAATCAATTAGAGGGTCTGACCCCGATGCAGCACTTTATTGGTGTGCGAGGATGATAACTGCGGGCGAAGATGTGAAATATTTACTCCGCAGGTTGACACGGATTGCAAGTGAGGATGTGGGTTTGGCAGATCCGCTTGCTTTGGTACAAGCACATTGTGCATGGGATTCTTATGAACGTTTGGGGTCGCCTGAGGGTGATTTAGCGGTTGCTTCGTTGGCTGTTTATTTGGCGACCGCTCCTAAATCTGTCGGCGTTTATAAGGCGTGGAATGAGGCAAAACAAATGGCTCTTGAAACAGGGACTTTAATGCCACCAAAGCATATTTTAAATGCTCCAACTAAATTAATGGCTCAACTGGGGTATAATGAGGGGTATCAATATGACCCTGATTTAGAAGATAGCTTTTCTGGGCAAAATTATTTCCCAGATGGGATGAAACGCCCGCACTTTTATCGTCCGCCTGAAAGAGGATTTGAACGTGAAATTAAAAAACGGATCGCCTATTGGCAAGACCTTCGTATAAAAAAACAAAAAAAAGATAAAAAGTAATTGCATTTATTTAAGAAAACAGATATACCTTTTTTTATAAGGAGATTAAATTGTCTAAAGTTCAATTTGTAATTGTTAAAAATGAAGATGACGGTATCCGCTTGGATCGTTGGTTTTCAAGGCATTATCCAGCGTTGAAAAATGGTCAGTTGCAAAAGCTTTTGCGAGCTAAGAATATCAAAGTAAATGGCCAAAAAGCGACGACAGATTTTAGATTGACTGTTGGAGATGAAATTAGAATTCCGCCACTTCAGATAGATGAAAATAGGGATAAAACAGCCCCGCGAGCCTTGTCAAAGGCAGATATTACCTTTATGCAAGGATTGGTAATTTATAAGGATGAGGATGTTATTGTTCTGAATAAACCAGCAGGATTGGCCGTGCAAGGTGGAACAAAAACGACACGCCATATTGATGGGTTGTTAGACGCACTTCGTTTTGAAAAAAATGAAAAACCACATCTTGTCCATCGATTAGATAAGGATACGTCTGGGGTGCTTATATTAGGGCGTAGTGCAAATGCAGCTGCCGCTCTTGCAAAAGCATTTAAAAATAGAAAGGCTCAAAAGGTTTATTGGGCTGTTGTTGTTGGTAAACCAAAGCTTTTATCTGGTAAAATTGATGCACCCCTTGCTAAAGTTGGTAATGGGCAAGGTAAAGAACAGATGAAAATAGATTTTGATGCTGGACAAAAAGCTCAGACACTTTATCGTGTCGTTGATGCCTTAGCTCGAAAAGCATCTTGGCTTGAGATGTCCCCTTTAACTGGTAGAACGCACCAATTGCGGGTACATTGTATGGCACTTAACACACCGATTGCTGGTGATGTAAAATATGGTGGTGAACGAGCTATTTCCTTGGGGTTACCACACGAAAATAAGATGCATTTGCATGCAAGAGGTTTAAAAATTGCACATCCAAATCCCAAAAAAGGGATGATTACAATTTTTGCAGATTTACCACCACATATGAAGGATACGTTTGATTTTTTAGGTTTTGATGAAAGTCAACCAGTTAATCCATTTGATTATTTTAAAAAGGATGAATAAAAAATGTTTAGATTAATACGTTTTCTGTTTTTATTGGTTATCACATTACTTGTTACTTTATATCTTTTATTATTATTTGTGGATTTAAATCATTTTAAAGAACCAATTGAAAGAGAGCTTACGACCGTTTTAAAACGGCCTGTAACGGTTGAACGTATTAATTTGAGTATGTCATTGGTACCAAGTGTCGATGTGCGTGGTGTTACGGTCCATAATTTGAAAGAGTTTGATGAAAAAACAGTATTTGCAAAGGTTGCTGAATTGAATTTATCACTTGCAATTCTTCCCTTATTTAAGGGAGTTATTCAAGTTGATGATATTTTGGTGAATGATGCTAAAGTTTTTTTAACTGAAAAAGATGGTAAAAATAACTGGTCAGTTCCCCAAAAAACATTGGATAAGTCAGATGATGGGGTTGTAGTTGAAGATAAGAATAAAACCGCTACTTTTAATTTAAAACGTATTCAATTACAATATATTTCTTTGAAAAACATTACAGTTTCTTATACATCTGATGTCAAAAAAGAAACTTTTGTTATTCAAAATGCATCTTTTTCGCAGATGAAAAATTTATTTATGCATTTCCAATATAATAATGAGCCAATACAAATAACTTTGGCAGCAGAGGATATGTTTTCTGTTTTATTGTCAAATCGTTTAAATGACTTTGCATTTAATTTAAAAATGAAAAATATGGATGCTAATGTCGCAGGAACAATTGGAAACATAAGTGATTTAGATGAAATGGATTTAACAGTCAATATAACAGCAGATAATGTAAAAAATATATTAGCTGTTTTTAGTGCTGATTTACCGAAAAGTTTTTCTATTCTTGACAAAAAGGGTACGATTTCCTTTTCGCTAGATGGTGGTATAAAAAAATTTGATGTGAAAGATTTAAAAGCTGATTTAAAAGGAGTTGCGTCCCTTGATTTGGAAGCGGTATTGCAAGATATAGCGACAAATCCAAAAATTAATGTTCAAGGGGTGCTTGATGTTGCAAAGACAAATATAGATGGGCGTATATTGCAACCAATTAATGCAACTTTTCATATTGATTTTAGTGATAAAGTTTTTTTAATTTCCGACACAAAGATTTTCATTGATAAATCAGATATCGAGCTTGGTGCAAAAATTGATTTAAATCAAACAGTTCCGATGATTACAGGGCAACTTTTTTCAAAATATTTTAATATGGATGATATGTTTGTTTCAGATGAATTATCGGCTTCAAATGACAAAATTGCAAAACCACAAAGTTCGTCTAAAAAGGCAGAAGAATTTGATTTGTCATTTTTAAAAGCTTTAAATGCTAATATAGCTGCATCTTTTTCAAATTTAAAACTTTTTGATGGTGGGTATCATAAAGCATCGTTAGGTATTAAATTAAAAGATGGTATTATGTCATTAAATCCTGTCTCGTTTGATTTGCTTTCGGGAAATATTGTCGGACAGGGGGTTTTGAATGCTGAAACAAAGCCGTTGAGTGTGCAACTTTCATTAAATGCAAAAGGTGTGATGTTAAGCTCACTAAATATTTTAAAACCACATTTAAAAGACACCCCTGCAGATATGGTTTTACAGTTGACTTCAAAAGGAAATACAGAACAAACATTGTTAGAGAATTTGAATGGTCAGTTACAGGTACAAATGCCAAAAGGAGTTATCGTTAATAAATGGTTTAATTCTTTGCCTGTCGCTATTGGTGCTATTTCTAAAAATAATGCATTCTCGTATTCAGGAGGAGAGTACTATTCTAAATTATCATGTGCGTCACTTAATTTAAAGGTGAAAGATGGGCTGATTCATTCAGATAAGAACATTGCTTTGGAAACTTCTTTAATAAATTTAGTGGTTAGTGGTGATATTGATTTGAAAAAGAAATATTTGTCGCTGTCTTTGATACCATCGATTAATCAATTAAATAATAAACTAAATAAAAAACTTTCATTTGCACAGTATGTTAAATTGCAAGGTCCTTTTAATAAAATTGAAATGAAAGAGGATGTGAAAGGGGCTTTGAATGCTGTTGCAGATAAAAAATTGGAGAAATTGGCTGAAAAAGTAACTGGTTCAGAAATTCAAAAAGAAGAACTTATCCCTGTTGGCGGTTTATGCAGAAAAGCAATGGGTGAAGAAGTTACGCCTATTGTGGAAGAAGAACAAGTACAACCTGTTAAAAAACAGGAAACAAAAAAAGAGATTGTTAAGGAAATTAAAAATTCTCTTGAAGAACAGGTAAAGTCAAAACTTGAAAAGTCACTTTCAGATATATTGAAGAAAAAGTAAATGAAAGAAGTTCATTTTTACGTTTCTGGACGTGTTCAAGGTGTTGGCTATCGTGCTTGGTGTGTTCGTCAGGCAAAAAGTTTTGGTCTTTCTGGTTGGGTTCGAAACCGCAGAGATGGAACGGTTGAAATTTTAGCAAAGGGTGAAGATCCTGCTATTACATTATTTATCAAGTCTTGTAAAAAAGGGCCTCTTTGGGCCAATGTTATAGCCTTAACACCTGTTATGTTAGCGGATGCGTATTTACCGATTGTTGAGGATGGTTTGTTTGTCCAAAAACCAACTGTTTAAGGATGTTAATGGATATGAAAAAGCCTCCAAATGGAGGCTTTAATTTTAATAAAAGATCTTTAAGCTGCTTTTATTTCTGGTAATGGAATTTTATCCATTAATTTAACAGCTGTGAAATATTCTCTAATAATAGAAGAACCTTGTGCCTCAACCACAAGTACTTTCGTCGCTTTTGCTAAATTAGAGCGGACATTTGGATTGATATAATCCAAAACAATTGTATTTTCATGATTGCGGTATAAAATAGCATGTTCACCACCATCATAAATGATTGTTGGTTTTTCTTCACTCGTCAACCGTGCACGAATAATGAATAATAATTCACCAGCAGAATTTCGTAAAATATCATATTTTGATTCTTGTTCTATAACACTTTTTTGCATTTTGCCTCACCTAATAAAATTTAAGATAACGTCATTATTTCATAAATAAAAAGGAAAATCAATAAAAAATATCACCTATTTTTGAAAAAAGAAATAAATTTTTATCTGATATTGAGCAAATATTTTAATTTATCTGGTGATCCAGTGTCCCAACCTGTTGTATAACCTTTATCCGTGAAAATAATAGGTGTGGAAACATGACCTGTTGGCATATTGTGTTTTTTTGCTAACTCTTTAATTTGTATGCGATTTTCAGCTGTGCTTAAATCTTTTACAAGATAGGTAATGTTATTTTTCTTTTTCAAATCATTTAAAAAGTCAATCGCATGATGTGTTCTGGTACATTCAGAACGTGTAAAAATGACAACATTTGTTGTTAAATTAGGATCTGTGTCATCAGAGCAACTAGGTGTAAAAAGTAAAGAAAGTGATAAAAAAAGTGCTGATAAAGTTTTTTTCATGTGGTTCCCCTTTTGTGATTGTTTTTTTTGAGTATAAGAGGATATATTACGTTTGTAAAGAAAAAAATGATATTTTTTTATTGACAATTTTGTTGTATTTAGATTATACAAAGGGACTATGAAAAAACTATCATATTATCAACGGTTATGGTTGCTTTTTACGACTTTTTTTCAAATCGCTCTTTTTGTTGTAGGGGGTGGTTTGGCGATGCTTCCTGTTGTAGAGGAAAAATTTGTCCGTAAAAATAAAATACTTACACAAAATGATGTGTTGGATATGATTGTTGTTACGCAGACAGTTCCTGGTCTTATCGCGGTTAATAGTGCTGTTTTTGTCGGATCAAAAGTAGCTGGGTTTTTAGGGGCCTTGGTGTCCATGATTGCGGTTATTTTGCCATCAATTGTTATTATCTTATTGATTGCGATTTTCTTTCATGGTCTTGATTCAAAAAATCCGATTTTGGTTTGTGCATTTGGAGCAGTTCGTTCCTGTATTACAGGTGTTTTTTTGGTAACTGCTTGGCGATTACAAAAAAAAGTTTTAATATCCCCATTATCGATTGCAACGGTCTTTGTCCTTTTTATTGTACTGGTTGCAGGTGTAAATCCTGTGGTTGTGCTATTAAGCTCTTTGCCCGTTGGTTATATGTATCTTTATCTTGTTAAAAAGGGTAAAGTTGCCACATTATTGGGGGGTAGATAATGACTTCTTTAATCTTGATGGTTACATTTGCTAAATTTGGACTCTTGTGTTTTGGTGGGGGATATATGATTATTCCTATGCTATTGCACACATTTGTGGAGGAACAGCATCTTTTTAGTTTAGAAGAATATGGAAATCTTATTTCGCTATCACAAATTACGCCTGGTCCTGTTAGTATTAACTCAGCAACATATGTCGGGTATTTAAGTAATGGTATTATGGGGGGCATTTTGGCATCAATTGGCCTTGTTCTTCCTGGCTTATTTTTGGCATATTTTGCTGTTCGTTTCTTACAAAAAGGGCAGGGGACTTTTTTAGTTGATGGTTTGTTATCTGCAATGCGGATGGCTGCTCTTGCAATGGTTTTATATGCTTGCTTGATCTTTATGCAAATGTCTGTTTTTTCCAAAGAAATTCCATGGAAACAATTGTTTCATTTTATAACATTTCAACGATATGATTTTTCTGGGTTTTATATTAATTGGCTTGAAGCAAGTGTTTGTGTTTTATCATTTCTGATTGTAAAATATACCAAAATGCCAATTACATTGCTTCTTTTTCTTGTCGCAATGATTGGTGCTTTGTATGGTTTTATTTTCTTTTAAAATCAATATATAATGAAAATTTGTTGCAAAAAATTATTCTTTCGGCTAAAATTATATATATAAATAAGTAAATGGAGGCTATTTAAATGCAACAAGAGATTAAAACCCAACAACAAATCGATCAAGAAATTGTGGATTTTTCATTTTTCCTTATTCAACGGGGAGAAGCAGGGCACAGACGTGGTGCTTATCTTTCAGAATATGGTGATTCAAAAGGGATTAGAACCATTGGTTATGGTACAGTGACTGAAGCAGGTTATAATCATTTGGGATATCGTGAAAAAACGGTGTCTGAAGATACAGCTGTTGTACTTGCTAAAAAAGAAATGCAACATAAATTGTATGAAAAATGTAGGACACAATTTAAAGATTTTGATAAACTTTTGCCCTGCTATCAAGCACTTATTTTAGATGCAACTTATCAAGGTAATTGGGGACAGTTTGTTGATGAATTAAATCGCGGGGAAATGGCTCGTGTTTTTGAAATTGTCGGGAACAATCCAAATAAAGAGCGAGCCGCCGTTCGAATGCGGGCTGTTGAAATGGGTATGATGGTGGAACAAGCCTTTACCCAAGTTCCAAATGCAAATCCAAATGATGTTGCAAAGTTTTTAGCTGAACAACTTATTCAAAAATATCAGCATTTAAATGGTCAAGATACAGCACTGACTAAAGATGAATTAGCTCTTTTATACCGTTCATGCATGCAGGCATATGGTGTTGATGTGACAAATGAACAGGTTGAAACTTTTGCTCTTTCATTCCCACAAGTGGCAAGTGGTACGCATGGGATTGGGCATGATGAAGTAACACCTACTTGGACTGCTCAGGCAAATTATCAAATGACATCTTATCAAAGGGGTAATGGTTCAATGCTTTATCGGCAAACACCATATCCACGTCCTAGAAAGCGTTTAAGTGATAATTATGCTCCATCTACAAAACAGGGGAGAAGTGTTCGTATCCCTTATATTGATATCCCAGAACCTCGGTTTCAGGATATGGGTGGGGTGAACTATAACACAAGTTATGAAGCTTATAATCAAAAAGCACGGACGGGTGACAAAAAGCCTGATATGATTATTATTCATTCAACGGAGGATAGGCCAGGTTCATCTGAGCATGCAGCTCTTAAATATCTTGCATCACCAAATGACAGAAGTGTGAGTGCACATATTGTGATTACGAGAGATGGAACGCCTTATATGCTTGTTCCACCTGAAAGACAGGCAAATCATGCGGGTGAGTCCTATTGGGACGGGGATCATGGGTTGAATGACCGCTCTATTGGGATTGAAATTGTTAGAGCGACTGATGAAGGATATACAAGGGAACAAGCAGCAACAGCCGTAGCGGTTGTAAAGCAGTTGTCCAGAGATTATAACATTCAACCAGATAAGGTCTTAGGACATGATGAAATTTCACCACATAGAAAAACAGACCCTGGTAAGGATTTTGATCCTATTTGGGATGCCATGGCAAAAGAAGGGGTTGCATTACCAGCTTCAGCACATGAGGATATTAAGCGTCAGCTAGGTTCAAATCATCAAGTTCATGCAATGCATATAGATCCGACTTTAAGTACGGTATCATCAAGCGAGTGTGCCTATTTAGTACCATCTAAAGGAGGACGAGGTGATATGCATCCAACAGCAGAGGATAGCGATTTTAAAGAGTTTGAAGATGCTGGATGGAAGGTAATGGAGCTAACCCTTGATGAAGAAGAATTAAAGAAAAAGAATAAAACACAACAAGCACGAGAGGAACAGCTTGCACAACAGGCTCAAGCAAAAGAGGAGGAAAAGGCTGTCGCACAAGCTCAGTCAACTGAAAAGGTAAGGGCTGAGAAGGAGGCTAAAGATATTGAGTCTCAGCCAAAAAAGGCTGAGGAAGATGTTTTAGAAACAAAACAGCAGGTTGAAACATCTGTAGCAAAAGAGGAAACACCATCAAAATCAAAGAAAAGGTCTGCCTCTAAAGTTAAAAAGAGTAAAGGTTCAAGCAAGAAGTCAGAAGTAGCTAAAGCATCTAAAGACTCTGATGAACAGGTTGAAAAACAAGAAACAACAGAGAAAAAAACAGGTGAAAGTTCTTCAAAAACACCTCATTTAGAACAAAAGGAGGAAAAACCTGTTACAGATGCAAAAGCAACATTGAAAAAAAGCGGAGCTGAAAATATTACAGAGGAAAAAACATCCTCAGAACAAGTTGCAACCCAAACGGGCAAGGAAAAGAATTAATCTTTTTCTAATAAAAAAGCACCTATTGGTATGAACTGATAGGTGTTTTTTTTAAAAAAGAAAGATATCATTATTAAAAAGAAAGTCCAAATATACCAAATAACATACCACTTAACAAGGCTGTTATAAAGATAAAAAGAATGATTTTAAGTGATTGTTTAAGGGGGCTATTTACCTTTAAAAGAACGAGTAAGCCAACACCAGCATTAGCAAGAATAGCACTTAAAAATGCCCCATCAGAAAGCGTTTTTTCAGCAAACAGTTGGGCGGAAATGACAGATATAGCACAATTTGGAATAAGTCCCAAAAGGCTTGCTGTGAGTGGGCCCAATACGGTATGTGCTAAAATGCTTTCTTTTAATTCACTTGGATGGATAAACATAAAAAGCGTGTTGAGTATAATATTAATGCAGAGAATAAAAACAAAAATCTGAGTCGTATGATTTAAGGCAGATAACCATAGGCTTTTTTGATGACATCCGCAACCTGCTTCATGGCACAAAGGCTCTATTTTAAAAGGGGCAAATTTCCCCTTGTTTTTCTTAAATAATAGACAGTCAAGGAAAAGACCCGCACCAATAGCAATCACCGTTTTATAAAGAATGATTTTGACAATTGTTTGAATAGGAACGCCATTTGAAAGTAAAATAGGGAGCATTTCATCAGATGTTGCAAGAAAGAGGGATACCAATGTGCCTGCAGTAATTAGACGTGTGGCATAAAAGTTTGCCCCTGCAACACCTAATCCGCATTGTGGCAAAATACCAGAAATACCAGCAAGAATAGGGGCAAGTATTGAGCGTGTTTTTGAAAAGAATAGACTTAGTTTTTGCGTTTGTTTTTCAAGATATTCCAGGATAAGATAGGTAATAAACAAATAAGGGAGTAAATAAATACTCTCCATAATTGCATGAAATAAAACATCGAATAATGTTAGTTGTTGGTGCATCGTAACTCCTAAATTGATGGTGTTATTTTATGCATTTGTTCTAAAAAGTCAAGAACGCGTGTATCTAAAATAATATCTTGAACGTTAATATTTTGTGTCATATGAATATCAGAAAACTTACGCGTGCGACTAAGAGCAACATACATTTGCCCATGTGCAAAAGCACCACGATTGGTATCGATGATAACTTTATCAAGCGTTTTTCCTTGTGCTTTGTGGATGGTTAAGGCATATCCAAGTTGAATAGGGAATTGTTCAAAAGACCCCGTTTCTTTCTCAACCACTGTATCTGTTTTGGCATCATATTCATAGCTAAAACTTTGCCATATTTCTTTTTCAACGGTGATTACTTTATTATCTTGTAATAATCGAACCCTTAAAAATTCATTATGCAAATCAACGACTTCCCCCATTGAGCCATTAATAAAATATGGGGGATTATTTTTGTTAAAAATAACAAGAGCACCTTTTTTTAGCGTCAAAGATTTTGGGGCGGGGGTATCCGTTGCCTTTTCAAAAGCACCCTTTGCTTTTGCTTCATATGTTTTTTCGTCAAAGGGGATGTTTTTTAATCTTGTTTGATTAATTCTGTCAGCGACCATGCGGTAAGGGGTGATTGTGATAGCTGTTTCAAGCGTTTCTTTATCCTTAAATCGGGCTTGATTAAAAAGAGAAAGAGCTTGAGAAATATTTTTTCTTTCACGAATATTTGAAAGTTGTTTTAAAAGAACATCATCACTTTGACGAAATACCGTTTTAAATTCCATAAAACAAAATTGGGCTTGTTTAAAGCTAAATGAATCAAAAAAATAGGCATTTTCAAAGCCATATCTCTGTCTAAAAATATGAGCGGTTGTTTGCTTTATCACAGGAGGAAGTTGGCATAAATCACCCACAAACACCATTTGCACACCGCCAAAGGGGATAAATTCCCCCCGTGCTTGTTGTAATAGATAATCAATTGCATCAATCATATCAGGTCGTACCATTGAAATTTCATCTATCACAATAATATCTGTTTTTTTGAGGATATTGACTGTTTTTTTCTTTAATTCAAGTTGATCCTTGGTGATAAAATCGCTGAGCGGTAGGCGAAATAATGAATGAATTGTAACACCACCAATGTTTAAGGCCGCAATGGCTGTTGGGCAAATAAGGCGTATTTTTTTATGAGAGTTTTGAAATAAGTATTTGATAAATGTCGATTTTCCAGTTCCAGCTTGCCCTTGAATAAAATAATGGTTTTTTGTTTCTTCAATTTTGTGGAACAATGAGTGTTGTTCTTTACTTAAAGAAAGGATGGGTAAATCCGTATGTTTTATCACTTTTTTTCGCATGGTAAATATCATAACTTTTTTTTTATTTTTGGTCAATAAATAAAAAAATGAATTTAAAATGAACTTTTTTTATGCTATATCGTTTATATGAATGTGGAGGTACTAAACAATGGATATTTCAAGTTTGATACAAGAAGCTAAACCGCTTTATTTTAAACGCAAACGACAACGTAAGATGATCAAATCAACATTAGTTGGGGTAACATCTTGTTTACTATTAGGTGTTATCATGACAAATGGTGTGATGAATACGAATGGTAATTCTGATTTTTATGTGTATCTATATGATGATACCTTTTATAATCAAGAATTTGCGTTATTAGATGAGGAGGATACGCTTTTACCAATGGATGAATATATGATGGAGTTTGCATGACCTATTCATACAAAGAGGTACACGCCCATATTCGAGGTGTTATTAAGCGGGTAACTGGTTCCTATAATGAGGATATGGAACAAGAGGTTTACTTAAAAGCACTTGAATGTAAGAATAAGTATCAAGAAGAAGGTAAACTCTTTGCTTGGCTTAAGGTGATTGCAAAAAACGTAGCGACTGACTATTTTAAAAGTGGTTATTTTAAAGCGATGAGCCAAAAAAAAGATGTTGAAGAAGCTCATATGTGTGATAATGAGGAAAAATCAGCACTGGATTTACAGCTTCAAAAAGAAAGGCAAAAAGCGATTTTAAAAGCGGTTGACCAGTTGCCAAGCAAAATGAGAGAGGTTGTTTATCTTTATGAATTTGAAGAATATTCATATGATGAGATTGCTAAAAAGCTCAATATCTCAATCGGTACGGTGAAATCGAGATTGTTTAGTGCAAGAGAAATTTTAAGTGAAAAATTATCTTATATGAAAGGAGAATAAAATGAAAAAATATCTTTTATTAATGTTAATGGGGACTGTGTTGGTATCTGGTTCAGTTATGGCTGGTGAAACAGCTCAGAAAGAGGTAAATCCAACCTCTTTAGAACAAGTTGAAAATGAAAAAGGTTTTGCATTTGGGAAAAAAAGAATGCATAAAGATCCAGAAAAAATGCGTGAAAATTTTGTCAAAAAATTGGGTTTGACTGAAGAACAGCAAGAAAAAGCTTCTGCCATTCATCAAAAGAGCAAAGCTGAAATGGAAGATATCAAAAATCAGATAAAAACTTTAAGAGAGCGTGCTGACACCATTAGGGAAAATAACAAAAAAGAATTTGAATCGTTGTTAACTGATGAACAAAAAAAGACACTTGAACAAATGCATCAAGAAAGAAAAGATAAAATGAAACATCATTATAAAAAAATGCATAACAAATTGAAGAATAAAGGAGAATAATTAATTTTAACAAAGAGGGATAAAAAATCCCTCTTTTTTTTGATAAAAAAAGTTGCGTCTTTTTATAAAAACATTTAAGATGGTTAGAAACAAAAAAAGAAATTTGTTTTTACTTTCATGAGAAAGGAGACTTTTTAAATGCTTAAAGTATTAAAAAAGACATATCGACGCACGCAAAATAAGCGTAAAAGAGTATGCAAAGTTTTTGATAGGGGGAATTGCTTTTTATCTGAGAGTGAGGACAAACGCAGACGTAAACGGCTCAGTTATTTTATTTTAGGTTTAGCGGGTCTTTTGGTTGTGGTGCCTAGTCTTTTTTTATTAAAACATCGAATTGAGGTGAGTGTTTTTCCTGTTTCGCAACAAGAAATGCAATATAATCAGCAGGCAATGACTCTTTCATTGATTATATATCGTCATTATGTTGGTTATGATGAATATTGTACAAAACAAGGCGTTCCGCTTAATGTTTATCCAGCTAAGTTTATGCAACAGTTTCAAAATGAGGCGGACTTTCTCCGTGGGTATTTAAAGGGGCAAAACGGTACTGAAATGGGGACTGTTTTTTCACGCTTAAGATATAAATTTGCTCGTGTGATTGATAAGACGATATCTGCTGATTTTGAAAAATTAAAACAAACATTTCAAAAAGAGTATCAATTACCAAGTCCTATTACAACAAATAAAGATGTTTGTCTGTTGTTGGAGGAAAAGGCTGATGATTTGTTAAAAAAAGGCTTAATTCCTGATTATGCTAAAATTCAAGAAACGAGTAATGGTTTAATCAACTGCCCATAATCCTCATTGAAAATGGGAAGAATAAATGTGTTAAAATGAAGTGGCACGACAAAAACGCCATTATATCGCAGTGTTATTACCTCAAAATCTCTCAATGCCCTTAAGCCCGCAAGGGCTACTTTAACCTCGATGCCCCCAAGCCCGTAAGGGCTACTTTTACCTCTTGTCTGTTGGATGGGTTAAGAGCCAGCTATAAAGGAGGAAATAGTGCTTAAATCACTG
>CALARE010000058.1 GCA_937888725.1 uncultured Alphaproteobacteria bacterium
CTCAGTTGGTAGAGCAGCTGACTCTTAATCAGCGGGCCCAGAGTTCGAGTCTCTGATCACCCACCATAAAAAACTTCCGACCATTTGGGTCGGTATTTTTTTATGCATTGATGAGGCCGAGAAAGCTTAAGTAGTTGCGGGGTTTAAAGAGATTTGGTGTTTCATTTATGATGTGAGCACTTTAACCACCGCTAAGAGATTTTTGATTGAAATTAAGAAAAATAGATACTTTTGGATTGATCTCGTCCAAATCAAAAAACGCCTATTTTAGGCACTTTTCCTTATCCCCAACCTCGCACCCCATATCCATGAGCAGACTTTAGGTTCGAACTAAAGGCCACTTGGGTGAGAGTTTAAAATTAATTAGAACATTTTAATGTATAAACAAAGTTTTCATCCTTAAAACTTCTGTTCCATTGGCACAGAAAAATATTTTCAAATTTTGAAGAGAATAAATGTGTTTTAACAGAACTATTGAAGTGGCAATAATTTCCTTTTGAAACACTTGGTATATATACTAAAAGAAAACATTTATCACATTTTTTAAGGTAGTTATTAATTTTTTTGTTTTTACTATCAATTGTTTCTTGAAGTTCATCAAATGGATCTTCTTTACTATAGCTTTCATTGTTAACGGCACAATCAAATTTACTATTCATATTGGGGAAAGTTGTAATTGTGATATTAAAATATTCATCCTGGACTTGAATTGTTTCTTTAATAAGATGTGGCCATTGTTTTAACTTTTCGACATTTCTATCAATAATTTGTTCTATACCTGATTTAATTTCATTTTTATTATAAATATCCCAAAACCCAGGATTATAAATAACATCTAAGAATTCTTGGCGTGTTCGAGCACACCATTTTCTTTTATCCCATTTATCAATTAAAACAGATATGTTAAGATTATGCTTCTTTTGTGCATATGCACATGTTTGATTGCCAATACTCATAAGGTGTTGAAGAGCACGCCCATTTTTGCTTTTGACGATAAACTTCGTTATTTCTAACCCAATTGTTTGATTATCTTCTGTAGTAAAAACAAAATCAGGATGTTCAGTCTCTATGCATGACTTTATTTTATTTTCTTTATACCAATTTTTACCCACATTCGAGGCTAAAAAGTAATTCAAATATTCCCATTCTTCTGCTTTTTTGTTTTCATTTTTAGACACATTTATTCCTTGTCTACAAAATATACAGGACTAATTGGCATTAAAGCTTTATCTTCATCTTTCATATTTCCATAAAATTCTTGCCACAATTCAATGAAGCGTTCTAAATCTATTAATTCAATATGGGGATTAGAATGTTTGAATTCTTTTAATGCATCAGAGGCAAAACCAGAAATAGAAATAAACACACCTATATCGTTAGAAGTTAAAATTCCTTTTAATTGTCTTAATTCCTGAGATGTTGCCTTGGTATCTTGACGATATTTTATTTGAATTTTTATATGTGGAGTTGAGCTACCAATTGGATCTTTATATGCGATTACATCTACACCACCATCTTTACCTTTAGGAGCTATAAAAGGTGTATAATATCCCATTCCACGAAATAAAGCTCCACATAATTCTTGAAACGTATATGGATCAAACTCTTCTAATATAAACTTTGTAAACGATTGATTCGCTTTAGATCTTGCATCATCAAGCAAAGAAGAAACTTTTTGAGTTGCTTCTTCAATTTGTTCTTCTGGAATATCTTTATTGGCTGAATGACTTTTATCTTTATTTTTTTCTTTCCAGATCTTATATAAAGCTTGAGCAGATTTTAATAAATCTTTTTCGCCTTTTTCTAATGATTTTTCGCCTTCTGGTGTTAAATACCAAATGCCTTTTTTCTTTAATAAATATCCTGCTTTTATTAGGTCAATAGAATAGAAATGCAAAATTGATTGCCAGCGAATATTACCTGTTTTTTCCAAAATACCTTTTGCCCAATCATCTAACGGTACGCGTTTAGATAATTCTTCCATTAGTAATGAAGAAGGTAATTCTCCATCATTTTCTTTTAATACTTTAAGTGCTTCAAAAACAAGTTTGCTAGCAAGATCAGTGGTTCTAGACATATTGCATTCCTTTCTTTTTAAGATTTTTCACATTCTATCCGAAAGTTTTATAAATTACAAGGTTCTAGCACTATTTTTTCTTAAATTAACTGGACTTCTTCGTTTTTCCAAGCATTCATTGTCTTGTAACGAAAGGAGTTCATTATGGAAACAGTTAAAGTTTATATGGTGCGAAAACCTTCGGATTTTGATGAAGTAAAAACTTTATGCAAAAAGTATACGCATGAAGTTGAAGATGTCTTGATTGAAGAAACTATTAATCTTCCTCTGGTCTGGTATGAGGAGTTTTGCCAACGTCCATTGGATAACTACATTTTCTTATTTGGTAAAGGCGGTTATGATGATTTTGGTCACCGCAAAGTAGTTGCTATAAAATGCTCCAACAAGCCAACGCTTTATGTCGATCCTTCTGGGTCAAGCTATTGCCGATACATGGGAGTAGAAAATGAAAAATTATAATGACATTCCTCCAAATTACAAAATCAGCATGCCGATGGTTTATAACCACGCAATTAGAGTACTTGATAGGCAGGATAGACGACTGAGCAGACTTAACACCCCAGCACAACCACTTAAATATAAATACGAAATCAATCGTCTTGCACATAAACTGGAACAAATGATCGCCAGATACAAACAATGCGAAAATAAACTAAAAACTGATCTCCAAAAAAGGAAAGATTTATAAACCTACATGCCTATAATACTGATTATTTTTTCTTAACATTAATTTTGAGACAACGACAATTTTTGCATATCTTAGGTATTTTGAAAAAGTTGATTAGTCTCTTAATAGAATACTTCAGTTTCCTTATATACAAGCAAATAAGACAATAAATATTGGAATCAATCTGCCAATACACATCAAACATGACTTCTCTTTGTTTTATATATTGAATATTCTCTTTATTGTTAATTCGTTCATTTATTTTAGATTCAAACTCTAAATTGTTTGTTACTCCTTCATAGCAATAAAGATTAAAATATTTTTCAAAACCTTTAGTAAATTCCTTATTAATATAATAGGCTCTAGCACAAAGATGCTCAAATTCGTTATAAAAAGATATAAAACGTCTCTTTAATAACTCATATTTTTCTGGGAAAATTCGTTTTTTATTCTCAAAAGCGTATAACACTTCAAAAACATTTTGATAATGGCTTTTTATTTCCTCTATTGCTGCATCATTTATTTTTGATAGTAGCACTAATTCTGTCAAAAAACACCTGTTATACGTATTTAAAAAATACGCTTTTTCATCAAACGAAAAATCGCAATCTGGTATATAAGAAGTTTGTAATGCTTCCTTAAAATCATCTTTCTCAAAAGCTTGTTTAATCCTATCCATATAAACTTCTTTATAAATAAACAAATTATTTAGAGATAAAGCCACTTTATTCCAAAAAGTATAATAATTATCGATTTCTAATTTTTTATCTTTTTGTCTCTCTTGTCGATTAGCAAATATATAAGCAAAATAAGCCCCAATGAATACAGATAAGCAGGTAATAATGTGTCTAATCCAATCTGTTTTATTAATCCAATTATTAATTATATTTGTAATCTCATTACTCATTTTATTATTTCCTAATCTTTCATTTATATAAGTATATATAAGCTTTAGTTTATAAATTCACAAGATTTACAATTTCAAATACTTCAAAAATTCATCACAACCTTCTACTATATCCCAATAGGTTTCATCAAAGTTACCGGTGTACCAAGGATCTTTAATATTACGGGGTTTGTTTGCAAAATCTAACAAGCGATGGATTTTGTTATCTGTATCCACGCCAACGATAGATTGGATATCTTCAACATTACTATCATCCATCGCTAAAATATAATCATAATAAGCATAATCACGTGATCGAATGCGACGGGAATAATGTTCTTCAAAAGGAACGTGCATAGATTTCAACATCTCACGCGTACCATAATGAATACCGGCATGACACATCTCATTATAACTTTCGGTGGCAGCAGAATCAATTTCAAACTTATCAGACAAACCGCGTTCCTTTACCATTTGTTTAAACACAAACTGCACCATCGGCGACCGACAAATATTGCCAAGACAAACAAATAAAATTATTATTTTAAATTAAATCCTTCACTTTTTTGAACGATTCTATGGCTTCTTCCAATCTGGATACAATGGATTCGGCCAATTCCTTTGGCTCGGGCAAATTTTCTAAATCTTCCAAAGATTCGTCTTTCAACCAGGTGATATCCAAATTTGTTTTATCGCGAGTAATTACCTCATCATAGGTAAACTTCTTAAAGCGTTCACTCTCAACCCGTTCAGACCTATCATCAGGTTGATAACATTTCACAAAATCTTTCAAATGTTCATCATTCAAAGAGTTTGTTACCAACGTTAAGTTGACATTTGTCCGATAATCATAAATCCAAATATCCTTTGTCCTGCGACCATTTTCAAAAGGTGGATATTTGTCAAAGAAAAGCACATTTGCTTTCACACCTTGTGCATAAAAGATACCCGTAGGCAACCGCAAAATAGTATGTAAATCAAATTCATTGAGCAGTCGTTTGCGAACTTTTTCACCAGCGCCACCCTCAAAGAGCACATTATCCGGCACAACCACAGCCGCCCGGCCATTTGTTTTCAAAATTGTCATAATGTGTTGTAAAAAGTTGATTTGCTTGTTGGATGTTGTGGCAATAAAGTCATCACGATTATAGTTCTCTTTTTCCACAGAAACACTACCATCTTCACCCAAAACCTTCAACCCACCTTTCTTACCAAAAGGAGGATTTGCCAAGACCATATCATATCGCATTGTTCCGGCACTCATCAAAGAATCTGCTTCTTTGACTGGTGAAGTATTACCCCCGATTCCATGCAGATACATATTCATGGCACACAGACTGACAATTAAAGGTGTAATATCCGTTCCAAAAAATTTATTTTCCCGTAAAGCTTTTATTTTTTCTCGGTCATTTGTTTGGGCACGCATATAATCATAAGCGGCCAATAAAAATCCTCCGGTTCCGCATGCAGGATCACACACTGTCATTTCTGGTGTTGGTTTCATCACTTGAACCATAGCACGAATGAGGGGACGCGGTGTAAAGTATTGTCCGGCACCTGCCTTGGATTCTTGGGCATTCTTTTCCAACAATCCCTCATAAATTTCCCCCTTAACATCTACATCCAAGCCCATCCAAGTTTCTCCATTAATCAGGGAAATCAATCTGGATAAATTGGCAGGATTTGAAATCTTGTTGCTGGCTTTATGATAAATTGTTCCAATAATATCTGTTTGTCTGGACAAGGTTTCCAATATCTTTTGATATTTTTCGGCCAATTCTGTTCCAGCAAGATTTAATAAATTTTTCCACCGACAATCCTCTGGAATCAGGGAAGTTTCACCTAGTAAAGTTGTCCGTTCTTCATCCATTTTAAGGAAAAGCAAATAGGTCAATTGAGACACATAATCTGTATAACCCACACCGGATTGGGCCAATACCGAAGCATAATTCCAAACTTTTGTAACTAATGTTGATTCGTTCATTTTTTTGCCTCCCAACTATGATTAAGGATAATGTCTATTTTTTGAATGAGTTGATCGTATAAAATCATTGTTGCATTACTACATTTAACCAAATCATTTATTAAATCTTTTTGAGCTTTAAAAAAGTCTTTTCCTATGACGGAATTGGGATTCTTTTCTTCCCTAAACAAATGAGGATCAATATCAAAGTAATCCAAGCAATTTTTACAATTCAGTTTTATAAATTTTTCTGGGATCATTTCTTTTCTGAATTTTCTCAAATTTTCCAATTTTATTTTATATTTTGAATTATTAAGCAAGAAACCCTTTAGTTCTGAATACAATTCAATTACAAGTGTTTTGTTCTTGCTAGGAGGCAAAATACCTATCTCAGCAATTAGGTTATCAAATAAAGGCATAATGCAATTTGTCTCTTCATGTGCGTTTTTGATATAACCATAAGGAGATCTTCCCCCACCATCTCCCAAAGTACCAACCAAGATGGTTTTTGTTTGTTTAAGTATATCATTTAAACTCATACAAAGGATTTTCTGCCTTTCCTTTTGATTCTTTTTTTCAAGCCTGATAGCAAAGAAATAGGTAATCAAACACCCCAAAAGAACACCAAGTAATTCTGTCATTTTTTCTTGCCTTTCTTAGGTGATTGTTCGGATTTGATGCGATTTAGCAGGACTGAGGCAGGTTCATCATTTGGATCTTGGGGAACCAGTGTACCCTCAAAAGCTTTTTTCAAAATGGATTGCTTTAGTTTTTCGGCACTTTCCAAAGCATTCACTATTGATTTTTCCAAAATATCTGCTTTTTCAAACCGTTGTTCAATTTCCGCCACAATTTGTTCTTGTTCTGACATGGTCGGCAGGGATATTGCAATTTGTTTCAACTCTTTTACAGATGCGATATTTTGAATAGCCGCACCACGCACATTATCCAAAATCATTCTTTGTACTCTGGGAGAATTAAACCAGTGAATAAAAAATGAATTTAGAATCAATTCATTATTTAAACGAATTTTCAGTAAAGCTTGATTGATAATACCTTCTTGTACATCGTTTGGTAATTCCAATATTTTCCCCAAAGTCCCTGAGCAACTAATTAATAAATCGCCCGATCCAGCTTTAAAAGCAGATAACTCTTCAAACTTTTCAGGAGTAATGAAATAACGTGCCCAATATGGATCTCCATTAATAGGATTATATTGTTCAAAAACTCTTACCCCTGTTTGCACGAAGAACTCTTTTCTTAAACAACTTCCAAAAGGCCCTCTTTTTATTGAATGTTTGTCGGAGGATACTATTGCACCTAAGTTAGTTTCCTGCCATTCAGTGGTTTTGTAGAGTTTGCCAGAGAAGGCGGCGGAAAGGACAGATTGACGGTACTTCTTTAACTCGGCTTGCTTTTGCTTCAAAAGGTCTATCCCCTTGTCCACCTCTGCAAACAACTCCTCAATCTTCCCCACAATCCTCTTCTGCTCCGCCAATGGAGGAATCATAAAGTTACATTTTGATAAAAACGCATTATGCCTAGCATATCCCTTGTTTGGAAAATCCAGCGATAAACATTGGTAATAAGAAAATTTTATATCCGTATATATTGGTTTATAAATTTTTAATCCGTCAGCTCCAGCAACAAACGGAAAATCAATGTATTTAAATCTTCTTGTATGATCACCAAACACTATCAAAGGAATATCTGAAATTATTCCAGCATCTGAATTCGTATATCCTCCAATAAAACTTTCTCCTTGATCTATAATTGGGTACAAACCAGTATCTAAATATTCTTTTTGCTTCATTTTAAAAATTGGGGAAACAGAAGAAAAAGAATCTTTAAAAGATTTAATACACCAACTTTCCGGAAGATTACTTTGCATTGTCCGTTTCCATTCTTTCCTTTAGTGTTTTCAACATTGCAAAGTATTCTTTTTTAATGTTTGAGCTTTGGATATGTTTTCCTAAAAAAGCTTTAAAATTTTGTTTATCATCTTTATTCAGACAGGCCAAAAATTGCATAACCTTTTTATCACCTTTATCTTTTATTTTTTTATCGCTATTAATGCTATCAAGTGCTTGTTGTATAAGTTCATCTTTAATGAAATCCTCTAAAGTAAAACCATTATAATCTCCTAAATCATCCAAAGTATAGACCTTTTCCTCTGGGAAATCCTTTTGTAAAGTTCTTTTCTTTTCTTGGCCTTCTTTATCTGCATCCAAAACAATAAAAGTTTTCTTATCCAAAAGTTTTATCATGGAAATAATATTTTTCAAACTATTTGTTCCTGTTCCATAAGAACTGCCACTCTCAATAAGGCTTTTTAGAACATTTTTAAATCCATCTAGATTGCTGCTTAATGCTGTATTAAAAACACGATAATCCGTCCATCCTTCAAAAAGAATATTTGTTTCTCTAATGTTTTCAAACGCTGACATACCAATTGCTCGTAGCAATACTTCATCATCTCTAAAATTAGAATCTGTTAAATCTTTTTTTAAGGTAGTTATATCGTCATTTTTTTCAACAATGATATGTCTATCCACAAAAGCTTTATCTATCATACAAGGGTTGTGAGTAGAATAAAAAACGACATTAGTTTCAGCCATATCGATTAACATATCACGTAAATAACCAGCACCTGTCGGATATAATCCATCGTCTGGTTCGTCGAGAATAATAAGTGAATTTTTAATTTTCCCTGTTGAAACAGGTGATGCCAACATACAAAGAATACTTACAAATTTTTTAAAACCATCACTTCTTGCAGATACGTTTTGTCTTATTTTTTCTTGTATTTTTATTCGAATTTCTTGAGAATTTTCAGACAAAATTATCTTTATCTTTTTTAAGTCTGGCCAAGTTTTCTTTATTTTTTCAGTTATTCTTCGAGAAACACGATCCAACAAATTATCATAATCTCCACATTTTTTCATATTATCTTGAAAGGCTCTAGCTATGTTTTCTATTCCTGCCAAATCAAATATATTTTTTAATGGCTTACAAGAGGATGGATTATCTATAAATGTCTGTAAAGGAAACCTATCCGGAATTAATAAAGTATCCGAATATTTCCAATAATATACAGGAGGAAGCGAACTCTTGATAATCTGTTCCATTTTCCCATGACAATCACTTATTATTTTTTGTATATCTGATATCTTTTCACAATTTTTTTGATTTGCTTCCTCTATTTCATCAAAATTTACCCATGAATTGACAGAATAATCTTTCCCATTTTGTGTAAAAGCTACTTTCACTTGTCCTACATTTAATATCTCTGCATCATTTATAACAAAATGTAAATATTGAGGCACTTTTTTTTCAAAATCATATCGATAAACACCTTTCGAAAAGAACTCTGAAAAAAATTCAAATAATGTAAATTTTTTTCCTTGGTAATTCACAATCTTTACAAAAGAATTGGTGCCATTTAATACTTTTTTTATTTCTTCTTCTGTAAACCGAAATGTATAATCTATAAAGTATTTTTGATTTTCATAATCTTCATCATCCAGTAAATTTCTCTTATCTGAATCTTTGAATGCAATTGTTTTCTGGGATAATCCACCTGCAATTGCTTTTAGAAGATTACTCTTTCCTGCTTCATTTTTTCCAACAAAAACAAGGCAATTATGTTTTAATTCTATACTCTCTTCCTTAATGGATCTAAAATTTTTAATCTCTATTTTTTGAAGCTTCATATTTTATTCTCCTACGCTACTAATGCCAATGATAGGTCTGTTAATATCTCGTCAGTTTTGTTGCCAAACAAATTGACGACCTTTAAAATTCCCCCATTTTGTGCAAAAGCATCTTGGATATCTCGGCGAGTAATAGCGGCATTCGCCACAATATAATCTTTAATCCTGTTCAACCATGTACGTTGCTCAGCAGTATATGTAATTCCTTTCTTGAGCTGACGACCTAACCAAAGTTCATAGCGGGCATTGGCCACTTTACCAAAATCTTCCAATCTTTCATCCTGACCAATCGCAAAACGCACCAGTTGAACCAAATTTGTTAATAACTTATCCGGTTGCTTCACCCGTTGCACTTTATCCTTTTCCAACAGTTCAAAAGCACGCCATAATTCCACAGTGGTGAATAAAGGACGGGCCTGAATCATCCGGTCATGAAGTTCGGAAATGTTTTCATAATTCAAATTCTTTTTCTGATATGATGCATTATAAATTATGGACAAGGCATCAATTTCGTTTTTGTTGACCTCAATATATTCCTTGAACCCATTCACTAAATCCGTTGCTTTTTCAACACTTTTTGAAACCGTAATGACTTTATCGGTGGTCACTTCATCAATGTAGATTTGGGACTTACTGGCCAAATCCTCCAAAGTTTTACGGAACATCGGACTATTGAACGGTTTTAATGCTTTTTCTTTGATTTCATCCACTTCTTCTTTGGATTTTCCTTGAATGAAATCTGGGTCTATTGTTTGTAGCAATTCGGCAGAAATCTCAGAAAGCAATTTGCCATTTGTTTGTTCTTTGACTCTTTTTTTATCTTTATCTTCCAAATTCCGTTCGATATTCACCAAACGTCCTGCAATGGAAGAAAGGGTTGCATCGTCCAATTTACCTTGGGCAACTTGTTCCAAAAGCTTTTTAAGTGGGACAGAGCGTTTTCGTTCCAAGGGTTTAGAGGTAGATTTCTTACTTTCCGTTACACCAACTGCATCGATCAAATAAAAGAAAGCTTTGCCATTTGCGTTTGGCGTCACCGACTTCAAGTCCGTTGGGTTAATAGAACGAACACCGCACCCTTTCATCTGTTCATAATACAAAGATGAATGGACATCACGCATAAAGATAATAACTTCCAATGGTTTAATATCCGTTCCAGTGGCGATCATATCCACCGTAACAGCTATACGAGGATTAGGGGATACGCGAAATTCCTTAATCAACTCTTCTGGCTTTTCTCCCGTCACATTATAAGTGATCTTCTTACAAAACTCGTTCCCCTGGCCAAAAATTTCACGGGTAATACGAACAATTTCTTCAGCATGGGCGTCATCTTTTGCAAAAATCAATGTCTTTGGTACCCAAGTCGGTTCACGATCTGGAAATAAATCCGTCCAGAGGGATGCTTTATAACATTCCATAATCGTTCGGATTTGATTGGGGACAACCACAGAACGGTCTAATTGTTGTTTTGTGTACTCTTTATCCTCATCCAAGTGTTCATAGGTAATAGCTCTAGTTGACTTGTCACGAACAGGAACAGGAAAGCTCTTATCAATCTTTCCACCATTTTCAGAAACTTCTGTTTTAATGCGTAAAATTTGATAATCAACATTAACCCCATCGGTCACAGAACGTTCATAGGGATATTCAGAGACGATGTTTTTATTAAAATAGCCCAAAGTTTGTTTAGATGGTGTGGCTGTTAATCCAATAATGAATGCATCAAAATATTCCAAAACCTGGCGCCAATCCCCATAAATACTCCGATGACATTCATCCGTAATGATAACATCAAAGAATTCTGGTGAAATTATAGTATTATATACGACTTCTTTAGGTTTGCCCATAGATAATTCATAGGCAGATAAGTCTTCATTTTGAGCATCATATTCTTTTTCCCCATTCAGTATTGAGTATAAACGTTGAATGGTTGTAATGACCACTTTAGCATCTTTATCTATTTTATTTTGTTGCAGATGCTGGGCAATATATAAATCCGTGAATAGACGATTTTCTTCAGCTGGACGGAAGTTTTCAAACTCTTTCTTTGTTTGGCGCCCCAAATTGTTTCTATCTACTAAAAACAGGATTCGTTTGGCTTTTCCATGTTTCAATAAACGATATACAAAGTTACATGCTGTATACGTTTTTCCTGCACCTGTTGCCATTTGAATCAAAGAACGAGGACGTGTATCTATTAAAGAATTTTCCAACCCTGTAATAGCTTCAACTTGACATTTACGTAAACCAGTTGTGTTTAATGGCGGAAAATGTTTTAATCTATTACGGAATGTATCCTTTTCTTGCAATAGGGCTAAAAGTGTTGATGGTTGATGAAAAGAAAAGACTTTTCTAGAATGCGAATTTTCATCACGACCATCTCTAAAAAATGTTTCTATTCCTGTTGTTTCATAGATAAAAGGTAAAGGCATTTGCCAATTTTTGACGTAATCTGGCAAATGGCAAGCATATCTCTTTGATTGATTTTCAACCCCACTTAAAGCTTCTCCTGCTTTCTTTGCTTCAATAACGCCACAAGCTTTACCATCCACAAAGAGCAAGTAGTCTGCTTCTGTATTATCATCCATCAAGAATTCACGAACGGCGACACCCAATCCAGCTGTCCGATCAAAATCATTTCGATCCTGAATTATCCACCCAGCTGCGATTAGCTGTTTATCAATTTGTTTTCTTGCCTTTGCTTCGGGTGTAGTCATAATATATCCTAATAACTAAAATTGATAAATACTATTTTATATAATGCCCATTAAAATTGCAAGAAATAATTAATGTTTTTCAAACTATCTAGTTCAAAGTGACCAGCCAGAATTAAAGGTGACCAGCCAGAATTTTTTATACCCAATTATAACCCTTGTGTTTATTGGGGTTTGGGATATATCCGACCAGCCAGAATTTTTCTGTTTCGCTAGAAATATGGCGCAGCTTGCGTCCCCGCATATGAATTATCGCCAGGAAGGACCCATTGGCACTTTTATTCCCTCAAAGGACTAGTCCACTATAGCCAATCGGCGGTTATGGTCATGTTAGTATCATACTATCCGCCAAAATCGAGAAAAATCCGAGATAGTATGTAGATACTATGATAGTATTCGGTAATTTGGCAAAAAATATGGGACACTATCTTGTTAGCATCATACTATCCTGAAACTCAGAAACCACCTCTAATTTGGTATTTGGAATAGGGCAGATTTGTTTATCACCTCCTTTACAAATATTCGCCGGTTTTGTGGGTGTGGCACAAGGCAAAGTGCCAACCGTCCAGTTTCTTACCGCTTCGTTCGCACCAACCGTTGGCTTCATAATAACTATAAAAGCCTTCTAGGTTGATATGGATGTTCTTTTCGGCCACATACCGTTCCAGTTCCCGCCAGTCCGATGGCAGTTGTGTAAAGTGATACTTGAACTTCACGCCCACTCCTAATCCTTGCCGAGCCAAAACATTACCAAGCCCAACCAAACCAGCGCCGGTTCGTTTTTGCTCAAAAATCTCACATCCGACTAATTTCTTTTCATTATTTACATTATTACCTTGTTTCCTTTCTTCAGTCGTTGGCGGATAATCGGCGATTAAACGGCTTTCATCTGGCGGACAAGTGGCGGTGGGATCTGGCGTATTATCCTCAAAGCCCTGATATTTATTATAGTTAATGAGACTTACAAGTGTGGCGTATCCGATACGCGTTGTTGTAATATCATTGGTGCGTTTCACTTTATTAAGCAATCGCTTGATTTGGTCCTTGGATTTATCCAAAGTTTCAGCCAATCGCATGTGGCTGATGACGACTTCACCCCGATGGACAATAATATCCTTAAAAGGCTTGTCTTTGGAATTTGCCGTCAGCATCAAGTGGAGATAGAGTTGCAAAACATTTGCGTCCGAATACCAATGCCAATCTTGAAAATTGCGGTAAAATTTAATAAATCCGCCTTTGACAACTTCCTTTTTGTGAGAAGACAAAGAGGTATTGTCAGACTTATGGTGTATCATATCTGTCATGAGAAAACTCCTGACTTAAATTTCCGGGAAGTTATATTTTTTGCGTTGTTCAGCCCAAATTGGCGGAATTTCCTCACGTATCAGACGTTTTAAGATAAAGTCTGCCGGTTGAGTTCCTGCTAAAACGGATTTGATAATATCCAGCGCCAACGAAGTTAAACGAAGAATGCGTCCCAAATAACCGGCATCCAGTTCTTCATCGAGCGATAGTTCGGCAATAGTCATTCGTCCAGAGGTTAATATTTTTTGATATTTAAACGCTTTGGAAAGGGCTTTGATAAGCTCTTTATTTGGACAAGAGTTTTGCGTTAAAGCTTTAGGAACTGTTACCTGTAATACACCGTGCGTTCTGGAAAGAGGGATATCTATTGTCATGATGCCGTCTTTGGTTTGAGCGGCGTATTTGTCAGGCAAAATATCCAGCACCAAAGCAGTCTATTTGATTTCCAAATTATCACATTGAACCGTAATATTCTCAATTAACTCTTTGACTAAAAGCGATTTATCAAGTTCACGCATCTTTGCCAAAACCTTTTCAGGATGTTGCATAATCTTAAACAGCTCTTTAGTTTTATCTGGTGCAATTTGTTTGATAAGTCCGTTTAGGATATGCGCATTTTTCAACATTGGTGTGATGATTTGTAAAATCGCTTCATCTAGGATAGTCCCGCCGTTTTTAACAGTTCTATGATTTCATTCATGGTTTTATCCTTTCTGAAAGTTCCTTACATACAGAACAAGTGAAAAAATCGAAAAATCGTACTCACTTTTTTCAATTTTTTTTGTTTGTCTGACATAGGGTAAAAAGCCCAGAGAGGGGAAAATATTACCATGTAGAGTACATATTTTTTAATATTTTTGATAAGCCGTTGTTTTTCCATAAATCTTTTTTCTCCCTTTTTACCGTTATACAGGTGTGAAAGGAGTTTTTTTGTTTCCTTCCACCGTAAGGTAAATTTCCGAGAAAATCGAAATGTGCCGAAAAAAATAAATTATTTTATAAGTGGTTGGATTTGCAGATAAATAAGTGCCAGTGTTTTTTTATTTTATGCTTTTGCAATTTTACATTTGATGGTTTTACAAAAAAAGTATGGAATTCGGTAAAAATTTTCGCTTTTCGGTAATTATTCGGTAATATTTAGGCGAGATTGTTTTTTTGATTAAAAAAATGCTTGATTATCTCCACTAAATCCAATTTAATTGGAGTAACTGGAGAAAATAAAGGTGTTTTAACAAGTGTAATAACGGAATGGTGATTTTGATTTCTTGTAAATAACCCAGAGTAAATTTTAGATGTCAGCTCAGACCAGTTTGAGCTCAAATCTTTTTGTAAGTGTCGGGAATATAAAGATATTCAAAAATCTTAAATCCAATGGGGCTTATCCACCACCATAAAAAAGTTCCGACCATTTAGGTCGGTATTTTTTTATGGTGGTATATCAGAGGGAGAATTGATTTTATCGGTGTTAGTAGATAAAATCAGCCGTTGCTTACGAAAGTAGATGTTTGCTAGGTGGGGTCAGAATTAATCAAGAATGAAGTATTTGTCCGAGCTGTTTTTGATAATCCACTATTCATAAAACCAGTGCTTAATATATCTGTTTTTGGCATTTCAATGTTAATTATTCACGTCCAAAAGGGGATGTCGTTTGTTTGAAAAAAGAAAGGGAAGGGGAGTGAAAATTTTATGCATTTCCCCTATTTGATTCGCTATGTTGAACAAAAAATTGGTGTGCTATTTTAGCAGTTTCTTTGTCATCGTATAGTTCGTTGAAATCTACAGTCACAGATTTTTGTTCTAATGTGTGACGCGGATCAGAAGTTGTTTTTTCTTGAACATGGGTTCTTAATTTTGAAATATCTTCCTCCTTTAATCCAGTATTTAATAGATCACGTCGTTTAATGCCGATAAAAATTTTTTCATCTAGACGTTGGCGTTCTGCTGCTTCCTTTAATTGTTCTTTTGTCCAACCGCCTAACAAAGGATGAGCAATCTTTTGCCACCAAGTTGGTTGGTTGTATCCACGTTTAAGTGTCCATATATCTGATGTCTGAGAGGTTGTAGATGTATTTTCTCTATCCATTTTTGTATGTGTTTCAGCAAGAGACATGCCAGCTTGAATATTTTTGCGAGAAGCGTACGCCTTTTGTGTTGAAGATTCGAAATCAGCTTTACAAAATGTGTGTATTTTATTATTAAAAGGGTTAACGGGAACATTATAATTTCCCTTTTTAAGACGAAATTCAAAATGTAAATGAATAGCATACCTGCCACCAGTATTTCCAACATTGCCGAGCCAATCTCCAGCTCGAACTTCTTCGCCCACTTTGAGATGTTTTGGTAATGGGTTTGCCAAATGAGCAAAACGCATCATTGTTTTACCATCTTTACTTACTAAATCAACGGTATTTCCATAACCTCTTCGATATTTGACAGAGGCAACTGTGTATCCATCTATAGGACAACCAACGGGGACTCCCTTACGTCGATTTGTTCCTAAATCAATCCCCGCATGGCGACGACCGCCGTTGCGTCTTGCTCCAAAAAGTTGTCCAGCTAAACCATAATTAAATACCATTTTATCCCCCTATTTTTTTTGTTTTTGTATATTCTATTATAGCATAAAAAAAATTTGTCAGTTAATTTATTTTTTTGACATTTTTTAACGAACATTTTATGCTATAAACATATTTTGAAAGGGGTTATTTATGCGTATTTTTTCTGTCGGATTATTTGCAACTTTTAGTTTGATGTCATTTAGCGTGTTGGCAAATCAGTATCAACTAGATTTGATACATACTAACGATTTGCATGCCCATTTTTTACCATTTTCTATAGATGGTGAAAATTGCTCATACGATACATGTAGAGGTGGATTTGCAAAAATTAAAACATTTATTGAACAAGAAAGAACTAAAAACCCCAACCTTGTTCTTTTAGATGCAGGAGATCGTTTCTCTGGCACGGTTTTTTATACGCTTAGAAAGGGTGCTGATTTTCCTCTTTTATTGAATGAAATGAGGTATGATGCAATGAATTTGGGGAATCATGATTTTGATGATGGATTGCCTGAACTTGAAAAATTTGTTCATCAAATTAATGCACCAGTTATATCTGCAAATGTTGTGTTCCCAGAGAGTCACGCATTGGCAAAAAATGTTTTACCCATGCTTGTGCTACATAAGGATGGTAGACAAATTGGGGTGATAAGTTTGTTGACGACAACAACAAAAACAACAAGCTCAAATGCTACTGAAATTGAATTAAAAGATCCTTTAAAAGTAGTTCAACCGCTTATTCAAAAATTAAAAGAGCAGGGTGTTAACATTATTATTTTACTTAATCACATTGGAATAGATAAAGACATTGAATTAGCACAAAATTTAACAGATGTTGATATTATTGTGAGTGCACATACGCATACGTTATTGTCAAATAATCCAAATGAAAAAGAAGCAAAAGGTGGTTACCCTGTTGTGATAAAAAATAAAGAAGGAAAAGACACGCTGATTGTTTCAGCAGGTATTGGCGGGCATCATGTTGGAAAACTATCAACTACTTTTGATGATAATGGAGATATTCTTTCATACAAAGGGGATACAATTGCAATGGATGAAAATATTGTACCTGATCAAAAAATGATAAATCTTCTTGAAACGGTACAATCAAAAATTGATGATTTTTTAAACACCAGTATATTTGTATCGAATCAAAAAATACCATTAACGCATGATGGTCAATTTTGTTCAGAATCATGTTATATAGGTGAGGTGCTAACAGATTCGCTTTTAAAAGCTGCTCGAAAAATTGAAAAAAATGTGGATTTTGCATTCCTAAATTCAGGCGGGATTCGTGCAGGACTTCCAAAAGGTGAAATATTTTTTAAACATATTGCAGAAGTGTATCCTTTTGATTCTAAGGCTGTTATTGTTAAAATAAAAGGTAAAGACATCATTGCCTATTTAAATCATGGATTAAAAGAATATGTCGTAGATGATAGGACGAATCCATTTATTCAAGTAGCAGGAATGGATTATTTGTTTTCTTCAAAAAATAAAACAGTTACAAAATTAAACATTTATCAAGGAAAAATAGATTTGGAAAAAGATTATCTTATTGTTATGCCAAAATTTTTAGCAAATGGAGGGGATGGTTTTCCAAAACTTGAAATTGTGCGTGAATTGCCAGAAAAAACAATTCGAGAAGAATTTATCTCAATTTTAAAAGAAACTAAAATCAATTCTTTTGAAAATAGAGTTAAAAAAATGTTTGATTAGTTCGTTGAAATACTTTTTTGCTTAAATGCAAAGACAAAAAGTATATTCAAAATAAGTGCAGAGCTATAACCAATAAGCATGGCAATATAAGGCGTGTATAAATCTGCAAGCCATCCGATTAATAATGTGCCTAAAGCATAAAAGCCACTGTTTAAAAGTGAGGCAAAAGAAACCAATGTTGCACGTTCTTCATTTGAAACTTCTTTTTGAATAAAGGATCCTGTAGCTGGAGAATAAATTCCGAAACAACCAGAGCCAACTGTTTTTAAAAGTGGACTTATCCAATTTGCACATAAAACGGATACGATATTTACAAAATTATCACTCATAGCACCTAATAAAATTGTTTTTTCAACACCGATTATTTTTCCAATTTTGCCAGATAAAAAACTTGTAATTGATGCAATAAAATGACCAAAAAATCTGAGAACACCCAATAACTCAACAGGCATAATTGTTTTAAAAAAGGCAGCATTAATCGTAAAAGAGGATTCGTTTAATCCAAAATGGGTTGAATCGGCAATCGTGAAATAAAAGAGTTTTTTATTTTTTTTAAAATATATAAATGCTTGTTTAATATGTTTGAATGGATTGTTAACTGTACTTTGCTTGTGAAAAGGGGCTTCTGTTAAAAATAGAGAAATGGCAAAAGCTAAAAACATAGGGATAACAGTTACAACAATGACGCCTCTTAATGATAAAAAGTAATAAAATATCCCGCAAAATAATGCACCAAGGCTGAGTGAAAAAGAAGAAACAGATTTCATTTTTGAAAGACACTCATGGTATTTGTCTTTTAAATTACAAGAGGCTAAACTTTCAAATAAAAATGTATCAGCATTTGGAGCAGAAAAACGGTAAAATCCAGCAAATAATGCTGCAACAATTAGGGCTGAATATGAACCAGCTGAGGCGTATAAAATAGCAGAAATCAATCTGCATCCCGAACACAAAATAGCAACTTTTTTTCGTCCGACTTTGTCAGAGAGCAATCCTAATGGAACGCCTAAAACCGTGCCAGTCATATAGGCAATAAAAAATATTTTCATTGCATCGGAATACGAACTTGATAATGAAACAAAAAATAATAATTCAATTGGAAGTGCAAAATTCATTCGGATACAAAAACAATATAAATAAAGAAGCGAAATATTCTTTATCATTTTATCAGTACTTTTAAGACCTGAAATAAAATTTTCGTATATGAAATTTTTTATTTTATTTAATCTATTAATCATTTAATCTCCCAAAAATAGCAATTTTTGATCCAGTTAATTTTGCCCACAATCTGTCACCAAAAGAATAGTGCCACCATTCGGAAGGATAATTAATAAAGCCTGATTCTTCTAATGCGTATTTTAATATGTTACGATTTTTTCGTGCTTCATCTGAAACAGGATAATCAAAATCAGATTCTTCGTGAAAACCTCTAACCTCTCCTCCCATGTCGTAATCTATCCCATTTTTATCACACAAAGAAACATCTATTGCACCGCCACTTTGATGACCACTCCCTTGTCGATAGGGATTTGCACAAAACACATTGCAGATGGTAATAAATTCTTCTGATTCACTGTCCATTTTAGGGTGTTCTTTTTTTTGTTGCTGAACCACTTGATTCCATAATTGTATTTGAGCATCTAGTGGGCGATAGGCCTCATAAATTTTAAAATAATAATTATTTGGTAAATATTTTTTAGCATTTAATAGCATTTGATAAATATAAGCCCGTATGCGTTTTTCATTTGTGAATTTATTGCAAAAGAAAATCCCATCCGTTTGAGAAATTTGAACGAGTTTGGGTGGATTTTCAATTTCTAAAATATAATTTGGTTCTGGTAAGTGAGCATCATTAAACATTTTTTTCTCTTTCATCTCTATTAAGTGAAGGTTGATTTTTTTGTGTTGTAATGAGAAATGGTTTGCACGAATTTAAGAAATTTTCTTTTGAAATTTTAAAAACTATTCTGGGTTCATTTTGATAGGTTGATGTAGATTTTATTCCAATAACTTTAGCATTAAAGCGTTGTAACATTTTGATAGAATATAAATTCATAGGATGGACTGTTACATCAAGTTCATCATGATTTTTAAAGTAAATATGCAAAACACTTCTTAATGCTTTGCTCATCAAGCCCTTTCTTCCATGTTGAGGGTTAATAAAATAACCAATATCACCTTGAATTTTATTCCCTTTATCATCATAGCTAGGTAAATTGTCAATGGTGATGTTCCCAATTAATTGACCCGCATTATCACATAAGGCTAAGCGATATGTTTTACGGGGTGTTTTTGATTTTTCATCTTGAGCAGTTTTTAAAAATGTTTTAATTTTATCTTGTAACAACTCATGATAATCCTGTTCAGCAGGGTCAGCTTGAAAAGCATAAAAAGGTTGAAAGCCCTCTTTGTTTTTTGCTTGTACATTGATGGCATGAGCAATGTGTAAAAGTTGCTCAAAATCAGATGAAGAAAACTCTCTAATCAAAAATTCTGGTTGTCGAATTAAAAACATATATTTTCCCAATCCATTTGTAATTAATCTGCTATTAATTTTATCACTTTTTTCATTAAAGTTGAAAATGGGTATTGTTTAAATTCATTTTTATCGACGTAAAAGCCATCTTTTTGAGGCATATCATTTTTTAGTAATAGTAACGGTGTTAATGTCAAATGAAAATGCGTAAAAGTATGTGAAATTTTTTTAGATCCATATTCCCATTTATCTTTAAATAGAGGTTTTTCTTCTTTTGTCCAAGGAAACTCGTAAAGACCATTTAAAAGACCTTTTTCTGTTCTTTTTTGAATAAAATATTTCCCGTCTTTATTTTTTATAATGTGAACAAATCCATTAAAATATTTTTTTTCTGGTTTTTTTATTTGTGGAATTTTATCAACAATTCCCTTTTTGTGGGCAAGGCATTCTTTTTGCCAAGGACACAATAAACAGCTCGCTTTTTGTGGCGTACAAATCGTTGCTCCTAAATCCATAATAGCGGATGCGTAATCTGCTCCGTGTGTTTGATGCGTTAAGGGAATTGCTAAATTATAAATTTCATCTTTTGTAATAGGTTTTTCAATACCATATAACCGTGCGATAACACGAATGACATTACCATCTACAACAGTTTCTGGCTTGTTATATGAAAATGCTAAAATACTTGAGGCACTATACGGACCTATTCCAGGTAATTTTAACAACTCCTCTCTTTCAGAGGGGATTATGCTATTATATTTTTCGACCAAAACTTTGGCACATTCATGTATTTTTCTAGCTCTTGTGTAATAACCCAATCCTTGCCAATATAAAAGAACTTCCTCAATATCAGCATTGGCCAACGATTCAATGGTTGGAAATCGTTTAATCCATTTTAGGAAATAAGACTCAACAGTTTTAACGGTTGTTTGTTGAAGCATAATTTCAGAAATCCAAACCTCATAAGGATTGGGGTGTGCACCACCAATAACACGCCAAGGCATTTTTCTAGCATTTTTATAAAACCACGCAACTAAAGAATCTGATAGCTTTTGTTCTTTACTCATTTGCATCTTCTGTTGCTTGATTTTCTTTTGGGGTTTCGACAATTGTCTCTGTTTTTTTCTTAACGCTTGATTTTGAATAGATTTGTAATTTTCTACCTGTTTTATCAACATTTAGAAAGACATCTTGCCCAGGTTTAATCTTTTCTTGCATAATTAAGAATGAGAGAGGATTTTCAACTTGATTTTGAATGAGGCGTTTTAATGCACGAACACCAAATTTTGATGTAAACACTTCATCAACAAACCAATCTTTTGCTGATTCTGCAACAACAACATTATATCCAACACCTTTTGCTCTTTTAAGTAATTTATTGAGATGAATGTCCACAATTTTTCTTAAATTATCTTCATTTAATTGGTGGAATGAAACAATATCATCTAAACGGTTTAAAAATTCAGGTCTGAAATATTCGCTTAATTTTTCAACCCGTTGATAGCTTGGTAAATTTGCACCAACGTTAGAGGTCAAAATAATGATTGTGTTTCTAAAATCGACAGTAATCCCTTTGCTGTCTGTCAAACGCCCTTCATCTAATAATTGTAACATTAGATTTAAAATGTCTAAGTGTGCTTTTTCAATTTCGTCAAATAAAACAACTTGAAATGGTCGTAAACGCACCGATTCGGTTAGTAAACCACCCGCTTCAAACCCTGGAGTTCCAGGAGGAGGGCCAATCATTCTTGCAACAGAAGTGCGTTCCATATATTCGCTCATATCCAGTCGAAGTAATGCGGTTTCGTCATTGAACATAAAATCAGCTAATGATTTTGCCAATTCGGTTTTACCGACACCAGTCGTACCGATGAATAAAAATGAACCAATAGGGCGGTTGGGGTCTTGTAATCCAGAACGGGCACGTCTAAGTGCATTTGCAACCACAACAACGGCACTATCTTGTCCTACGACTCGTTGTTTCAAGTATTCTTCAGCGTTGGCAAGGCGTTGTTTATCCTCTGCATCAACTTTTTCAACAGGGATACCTGTCCAAGCGGCAATTGTTCTGTTACAAAAATCAGTTGTAACGGTATTTTCTTCTCCATCAACATCCCCTTTAGCAATATCAATCATTAAAAGTGATGAGGCATCATCTAATAAATCAAGGGCTTTAGCTGGAAATGCTCTTTGTTTTATGTAGCGATGAGCTAATTGACAAGCACTAACAACGGTTTCATCAGGAATAATAACACCATAATGTGTTTCAAATTTATCCTTAAGTGATGTAACAATTTCAATACTTTCTTGTAGTGTTGGTTCTTCTAACAACAAACGTTGAACTTGTCCCATAACGGCATTGTCTTTTTCCATATAGCTGACAAAATTTTGTGTTTCGGCTTCTATTAAACACCTGATTTGGCCACTATTTAAGCACAGTTTTAAAAATTTTGCAGGTTCTTTATTCTCTGGTGCTGTGTCCATATTTACGAGCAAAGAAATATCTTTGATATATAAAATTTTATCACCATCAGAATCAACAATATGTTGCATAACTTTTTTTACAAGTTCTGCATATTCAGATTCGTTTGCAGAATCGAGCATAATTTTAGCAATATCAATGCCGACGACTTCTTTTGATTGTAAATATTCGGGAGCATCAGATGAATGAATAAAAGCGATTAAACCCTCTAATAAAGCCGTCTTACCAATACCATTAACGCCAACAACAACAGGATTGTTTTTAGTGCTTCTAAGTAAAATATGAATAAGACGTTCCAATTCTTTTTCACGGCCAACAAGGTGCCCGATTTTGCCATCAGCAACATTTTGAGTGTAATTAATTAAATAATTTTCTATATTTTTTTGCATATAAAAACACTCCTCTTATTCTTCAATAACGTCTTCTTTAGAAACAAATGTGAACGTGCCACCTTTAATCTCATCGTCAAGGCTTTCTTCAAGTTTAAAGTAATCTTCATTTTGTAAGGTTGAACTTTCAAGCGTTAAATAAGCATCATAAGCAGAGCCTGTCATTTGGGCTGTAAAAAAGGATGTATCCCTGTTTCCCCATAAAAGTTCTTCATTGTTATCGGGTAGGCCGTAGATTCCAAAGACGAGATTCCAAAATTCTTTTTTTCTATTTTCTTTTATTAATCTATTTTTTCGACTACTATTTAAAGAAGAATCGCCCTTGTTTTTATACGAAATACGATAAACAACATTTTCGGTTGCCATTGATGTATAATCCACAATAATTGTTTCTCTCGTTTTTTTACGCTCAAAAACCATTTGTTTGATATAATTGGATTCATTTTCGATTGCTTTATCATTGATACAAGCACGAATATCGGAAAGAATATAAAGCTTTCTTGTTAAACGACAATCATTTTCGTATTGAGCAGATAAAGCGGGCGGTAAGGCATAATTTGTTTTTGATAAGATGTAGCCTTGATTTTCAAGGATGTCAATTACTTCATCAGAAAGCATACCAAGACCAACACTCGAAATCAAAAAACCATCAGCATCATGACGTAAGCCTAATGGATTAGAATAGCGTGAATTTCTTGTTGCAATTCTCAGTCTTTTTTCATTGATTAGACGTTGGAAATATTCATCGGCAGATTCGGCTTTTTCAGTCATAGTAAGCGGATCGGAACGGCGTATGATTTCATCATCAGAAACAACTTTTTCTTCAAATTTTTTATTTTCTTTAGGTGGTGTAGCCGAAGAGTCAATGTCAACAGAAATATTGGGGAATGGAGCCAATTTAATAGATGTAATTGGTTCAGCATCACGTCCTAAATTAGGTTTGTGAGTATAAGATGTCTTTTCCTCTTTTTTTATTTCAATTAATTTAGGTGGTGGTGTATTTTTTGTGTTAGGTTGCTTTTTAGGTTCGTTATTTATAAACGCAGGTATTTCATCAAAAAGAGGTATGGTTTCTTGTGCATGTAATGGAAACACAAAAGAAAAGAGAGCTAGGAAAAAAAACACATTTTTCATTATTATCCCCTTAAGATTTAACTTGACCTTTTTTCATTATACATATATTCTCTATTGTAGCAATAAATTATTTTTAAAATCAAGGAAAAACATGAGTAGACTTAATTCTGTAGCTGTTTTTTGCGGAGGTAGTTCTGGAAGAAAGGCTGTTTATATACAAGAAGCACACCGTTTGGGTGAAATTTTGGCACGTAAAGAGATTAAACTTATCTATGGGGCTGGCACAACAGGATTAATGGGTGCTGTTTCAGATGGGGCTTTTTCTGAAAATGGGTATGTTATAGGTGCAACGATTAGAGAGTTGTATGATATTGAAAAACCAGCAGAAATTGCTAAAAAGGCTGATAAGTTTGAGGTGTGGGATCAAATGGCACAGCGTAAAGTGTCAATGGTTGATCAGGCTGATGCAATTGCTATTCTGCCTGGTGGTTTTGGTACAATGGATGAACTTTTTGAAGTTTTAACACTGAGACAATTGGGCATTATTAAATCGCCCATTATTGTGGTTAATATTGATGGTTTTTACAATACCCTTCAACAATTTTTGTTTGAAATGGTTGGTGAGGGGTTTGTAAAACCGCATCAAATTAAATTGTTAACATTTGTTCGCTCTGTGGATGAGGTTTTGCCCGAAATTGAACATCAGTTATTGATGGCACAACAAAAATAGAAGGAGAATTGTTTGATAAAAAAAACATTGTTAGTTTTAGCTTGTTCTTCGGTTTTGCTAGCTGGATGTGCTACAAAGCCTTTAACGCCTGAAGAAATTAAAGCTTATGAAGAAGCAAATGACCCGATTGAACCATTTAATCGTGCAATGTTTGCAACGAATATGCTTTTAGACACAGCTATTTTAAAGCCACTGGCAAAAGGATATAGGGCTATTACACCTAAGCCTGTTCGAATGGGAATCTCAAATGTTTTTGATAATATTAAACAACCAGGGTATTTGTTAAATTCACTTTTACAAGGTGAAGGTGAGCATGCATGGGATATCTCTCGTCGATTCTTGGCAAATACATTCCTTGGTCTTGGTGGGTTGTTTGATGTCGCATCGGATATGAATATCCCTGTTCATACAAATGATTTTGGACAGACATTGGCCGTGTGGGGATGGGAAAATAGTGAACCATATATTGTTTGGCCGATTATAGGACCTTCAAATCCAAGAGATACGATTGGAAGTGCTTTTTCAACAGCATTAACAAGTGCGGAATTATCTGTTATTCATGAGCCTAGTGTACGATATGGAATCGTTGCCTTAGACGCTATTCAAACACGCGAAGAAAATATCGAATTTATGGATAGTTTAAAGAATACATCAACTGATTTTTATGCAACAGTGAGAAGTATGTACCGCCAAAATAGAGAGAAAAAAATAAATTCTGTTATTAACGCAGATGAAAATGTGTCGCAAACATCAGCATATGATTTTGATTTTGATGAAGAATAAGGATATTAAAAAATGAAAAAATTAACAACATTTATATTATCAATTTTATTTTTAGCAACCCCCCTCAAGGCTGAAGAAGCGGGCATTCAATTTGTTAGAAAATTAACAGATGACATTATTGCAAATGTTTTAAGTGCTAATATTCCTGATGATGAAAAGATTAAAAAATTTCACGATAGAATGAAACAGGATTTGGATATTGCAACTGTTGGCAAGCATGTTTCAGGTGTTTATTGGAAAAAGGCAAGTGAGCAAGAACGAAGTGAATTTTTAAATGCTTTTTTAGATTTTGCAACAAAATCATGGGCGGATAAATTTAATTTATATACAGGCCAAAAAATAGATTTTACAGGTATTCAACCAGCAAAATCGGGTCAATTTTTTGTAACCAGTGTTGTTCAAAATAATCCACCAGCTGAAGTTTTGTGGCGTTTGAAAAAGGTTGGGAATACATATAAGATAACGGATATTGTTATCGAGGGTGTTAGTATGGTGACAAGTTATCGTAACGAATATACAGCGTTTTTGCATAAAAATGGCGGAAAATTATCAACTTTAACACAAGAGCTTAAAACAAAAAGTGCCGCTTTTAAAATGACAAAAAAAGCACAATAAATATTTTGTTAATCAGTAAAAAAAAACTTCGAAAGCATTTTTGGCTGTTCGAAGTTTTTTTATGTCAAGATTTGAAAATATTAAGATGTAATAAAATCAATATGTTATAAAAAGATAATTTTTGCAAAATAACAAAAAAAATAATAAATAAAAAAACAATTAATTTTATATATTTTTTAAATACTTATGTAAAATAAAAAATGGGAAAATTAAACGGTCGTTTATTTTCCTTATTCATTTTAGCAATAACAAAAAAAACATCCTAACGCAAGTATTTATTTTAAAAGAATTTTTTATTTTTTAAATTTTTAAATATTTTTTACCAATAAACGACCGTTTAATTTTCCCATTTTTGATTTAATTTTATGCAAGGAGTATGAAATGGTAGAACGTGCAATAAGTAAAAAAGAATTAGAAAGTGATGATTATTTGAAAGATGATAATGAACGCGTACTGTCCGAGTATATTGCTGATAGATTAGTGGGTGACGTTATTTCTGAAAGACACGCTGATATAAAAAATTTGAACGCTGAAACTATATCTAGAAGGTTGCCTAATGCCTATTTGTTTGATTTACCTGGGTATGCAGCCAATACGAATCCTCAAGTTGCCAAACAATTAGGTGCCATGTTTGATTTGAATGATTGGTATAACATTTCATGTCAGGTATGGGATGAGGA
>CALARE010000059.1 GCA_937888725.1 uncultured Alphaproteobacteria bacterium
AAAAAAACGCCTCAAAAATTTTCACCCTTGAAACGTTTTTTATTAAAAATAGCCTTTATTTTTAAGCTAACCCACTTAAAACAAAATTTGTTAATCGTTTTGAAAATGCGGCAGGATCTTTCAACGGTTCACCTTCCGCAATTAATGTTTGGTCAAATAAAACAAGAATTGCATCATCAACCAAAGAATCCGATTCTTTTTTATCTAACAAATTTGCTAATTTATGCATAACCTGATGACGAGGATTAATTTCCAAAATTCGATCACTATTCATCGCGATTTGTTGTCCATGAGCTTTCATCATTCTTTCTAAATTTAAACTCATCATGCCACTTGGTGTAATCAAAGCAAATGGGCTTTTTGTTAAGCGATCAGTTGATTGAACATCTTTAACCGTATCTTTTAAAACTTCTTTTATGCGTTTTAAGAGTTTTTCTTCCAACCCTTTATCAAGTGCTGGTTCAGAGGGTTCATTTTCAAGCTTGATTTTTTCAATATCAGAACCTGCATGCATAACAGAAACTATCTTTTTGCCTTTATGTTCTTGATATGTTTGAATCCAAAATTCATCAATTGGATCGGTCAGCAAAAGAACATTAATGCCACGAGCTGTAAATCCTTCTAATTGTGGATTATTTTTAAGTGCTTGCAAATCTGTACCTGTTAGATAATAGATATTTTCTTGTTCTGGTTTCATATTGGCAATATAGTCATCAAAACTGATAAGCGTGTCTGCATTTGTTTGATTAAAACGACAAAGTGCAGCAATCTCATCACGTTCATCAACAGGTTCATACAACCCTTCTTTAAATACGATACCAAAACTTTCCCAAAACTTTTTATAATCCTCGACATTTTCTGAACGTTTTTTAAGTTCTGACAATATCCGTTTAACAATACCCTTCTTAATTTTTTGCATCACAGGTGTTTTTTGCAACATTTCACGAGATACATTAAGTGGTAAATCATTCGTATCAATAACCCCCGTCACAAAACGCAAGAAAAACGGCATTAATTCTGGCAAATCATCCGAAATGAATACACGATTAACATAAAGTTGCAAATTTGATTTTCTATCAGGTTGAAACAAATTGAATGGGGGCTTTGTTGGGATAAATAATAATGCCGTGTAATCAATTGTTCCTTCAGCCTTATAATGCATCGTCATCCAAGGATCATCAAATGCATGAGAAACAGATTGATAAAAATCTTTATATTGTTCTGTTGTAATTTCAGCCTTTGGACGAGTCCATAAAGCACTTGCAGAGTTAATCGTTTCTTCCTTTGCTCCTTCTTTTAAAATAATCGGGATTGAAATATGATCGGAATATTGACGTACCAAATGACGCAAACGAATAGGTTCTAAAAACTCCTTAGCATCTTCTTTTAAATAAAGAATAATACTTGTCCCAATGGGTAATTCATCATCTTCGGTAATTGAAAAAGAATCAGCCCCTGTTGATGACCAGATATAACCTTTTTCATCTCCTGCTTTTTTTGTTTTAACAACAACCTTATCTGCGACCATAAATGCCGAATAAAAACCAACACCAAATTGCCCAATAAGTGCCATATCTTTTTGTTTATCGCCTGTTAATGTTTTAATAAATTCAGCCGAGCCAGATCTTGCAATTGTTCCCAAATGATTAATAAGATCATCCTTATTCATTCCAATACCATTGTCTTGAATGGTCAATGTATTATCTTTTGTATTGGGTTCTAAAATAATTTTAAATGTACTTGTTTTTGATGCAAGTTCTGGGTGCAATAACAAAGCATATCTTAATTTATCTGATGCATCTGAAGCATTTGAAATCAGCTCTCTTAAAAAAATCTCTTTATTTGAATATAATGAATTTATAACAATGTCTAAAACTTTACTGACCTCAGCCTTAAACTCAATTCTTTCTTCAACCATAAAATTTTTCCTTTCATATTTATACATACACATATAGTCTTTTTTTATACTATTACAAGTATTAAATTTAATTATATTTTGCAAGTAGCACATACAGGCTATTTTTTCAATATCATTATTGACTTTTAATAAAAAATATGATACTTATAACAAAAGATTGAAGAAAATTGTTAAACTGACTTGTTTTCTTTATGGTAGAAAACAATTTTTTTATCTAAAAAAAACAGTTGGTTATCATAAAATTATTGCTTTAAGGAAAATAAAATATGACTGCTCATGTAATTGTTTTTGCTAATGAAAAAGGTGGCACTGGTAAATCAACTCTTGCCATGCATATTATTGTTGCTTTGTTACGTCTCGGGAAAAAGGTAGTTTCATTTGACTTAGACTATCCACAAGGTTCTTTGACTCACTATATCGAAAATAGAGAAAGCTTTTTAAAAAGTATGGGAGCCCCCATTCCAATGCCTGCACACACACATTGGACTGACGAAATGGCAAAAATTTATACCATTCGTGGTCAAATTGAAAAGGCAAAAGAAGTTGCTGATTTTGTTATCGTTGACACACCAGGTAGCAACAGCGAATATTCACAAGAAGCAATGGTATTAGCAGATACACTTATCACACCTTTAAATGACAGCTTAATTGACCTTGATGTTTTGGCTCAAGTGGATACAAACAGCTTTAAAATTAAAGGGCCAAGTCACTTTTCACAAAAAGTTTGGTCAACACGTCAGCAACGGATGATTGAACGCAAACCACCTTTACACTGGTTAATTGTGCGTAATCGCTTGACATATACAAAAAGCAAAAACTCTCAATTAATGACAACCCTTTTAAACGCACTTTCAAGACGTATTCATTACACACTTGCATCTGGCGTTTCAGATCGTGTGATTTATAGAGAACTTTTCTTAAAAGGCCTAACAATGATGGATTTAAAAGAAAATGGCTTGAATATGCACACTTCTCCATCAGCTCTTAGTGGCCGTCAAGAAATTATTAGCGTCTTGCAAAATATTTTTCAAAGAGACTTGCAAAGTTCCCCTGCAAATGATATAAAAGCTTAATACTAGCTTTTATACCTTGCAGGAGGAAAAATGGACATTCAAGTTATCAAAACAACGCCATATTTTGATCAAGTTTGTGGAACCGCTGGCCTTAGAAAAAAGGTAAGTGTTTTTAAGCAACCTAATTATCTTGAAAACTTTGTGCAATCACTTTTTAATTCGTTAGACGGATTTGAAGGGAAAACACTTGTTATCGGTGGCGATGGTAGATACTTTAATAATCAAGCGATTCAATCAATTATTAAAATAGCGATTGCAAATCAATTTGGTCGCCTTATCATTGGGCAAAACGGCATTTTATCAACCCCTGCCGCCTCTCACTTAATCACAAAAAAAGGGGCTTTTGGTGGTATTATTTTGTCTGCTAGTCATAACCCTGGCGGGCCAAATCACGATTTCGGAATTAAATACGATACAGCTGAAGGTGCCCCAGCACCTAAGTCGCTAACTGATAAAATCACTGAACATGCAAAAACAATTGACCACTATTGGACAGTTGCCATCAAAGATATTAAATTATCAGAAATTGGAGAACAAACAATTGGCAACACAGTTATTGAGGTTGTTGATTCAATTGAAGATTATGCCACTTATATGCAAGAAATTTTTGATTTCAATGCGATAAGAGAACTTTTCAAAAGTGGTTTTAAGATGAAATATGACGCCCTTAATGCTGTTACTGGCCCGTATGCAGTTCATATTTTTGAAAACTTACTTGGGGCTGGCGAAGGAACTGTTTTAAACAAAACACCGCTCCCTGATTTTGGCGGACTCCATCCAGAACCAAATCTCACATATGCCAAGCATTTTGCAGATATGATGTATCAAGATGATGCTCCAGATTTTGGTGCGGCATCAGATGGCGATGGTGATAGATATATGATTTTGGGTAAAAAAATTTTTGTTGCCCCATCAGACAGCTTGGCCATCCTCGCTGAATATATGGAACAAATTCCATTCTATAAAGGACGTTTCTATGGCGTAGCACGTTCCATGCCAACGGCACCTGCGGTTGACAGCGTTCTAAAAGAAAAAGGACTGCCTATTTATGCTACGCCAACAGGGTGGAAATTTTTTAGCTCTCTCCTAAATGCAAAAAAAATCTCACTTTGCGGAGAAGAAAGTTTTGGAACAGGCTCATTTCATTTATGTGAAAAAGATGGAATTTGGGCAATTTTATTCTGGTTAAACATCCTTGCAATTACAAAAAAAACTGTGCAAGAACTTGTTTATGATTTATGGAACAAGTATGGACGTGTTTTCACATCAACACAAAGTTATGAAGGACTTGAAATCGAATCAACCAACAAAATGATGGACTCTTTAAAAGAAAGATTAGATTCACTTGTTGGACAAACCATTTGTAACCATAAAATCATTCAAACATCTGTTTTTGATTATACAGATCCCGTAACTGGCGACATTGCCACAAACCAAGGATATAATATAGAATTTGAAGATGGTCGCATTTTTTCTCGTCTTTCAGGAACGGGTAGCTCTGGTGCAACATTACGCCTCTATTATTCCTGCCAAACCAACAATAAAGAATTATTCTCTCTACCTGCCGTGAGTGCTTTAGAAGAATTTATTCGTGCATCCAACGAGATTCTTCAAATTAAAGAATACACAGGGAAAGATGCCCCTAATATTGTTACATAAATATTTATCATTTAAGATATATAAACTATCCTTTCTTTTTTTAATCCCCCGAATATTGTTACTGCAATCGTCGGGGGATTTTTCACTATCCAATTTTTAAAACAAGCCTGTGATTTTCTGATTACAAAAACAGCCTCCTAATTTGGAGGCTGTTCTCTTATTTTAAGCACAGGATTTTTATTTTTTTTCAGCTGAAACCTCAGTAGGGACCGCTTCTTTTGCTTCCTCTTTTACAGATTCTGCTACTGCCTTAACTTCTTCTTTAACTTCAGATGCTTTTTCTTCAACAGCATCGACAACATTTTCAACTACTTCCTTTGCTTCTTTTACAACTTTTTCTGCAGGTTGAACAGCCGCTTCCTCAGTTGGTTGAGTTGGGTTGTTTTCAACTTTTTGTTCTGGTTCTAAAGCCATATCTGAAGTTTCTTCAACTGAAACAATAGAAGCCTTATCTTCCATACTTGGAACCAAAATTCTTGCATCAAAACGAATATGCTCATCAGAAATTAATTCTGGCACTTTTTGTTGGAACATTTGTTTACGCAAAAATTCTTTCATTTCTTCAAATGCTGGTGGAGCAGCTAATCTACGATCTTCAACCAAAACAACATGCCATCCAAAAGATGTTTTAATTGGTTCAGACAATTGATTAACTTTCAATTTAAAGACAGGTTCCGTGAATGCTGGAATCATCATATCCTTTCTAAAATATCCCAAATCACCACCATTATTACTTCCCGTATCTAAAGATTTTGTATCGGCAAGCATTTTAAAATCTGCACCAGCTTTAAGTTGAAGAAGAATATCTTTTGCTTCTTGTTCTGTTTTAACTAAAATATGACGTGCACGGATTTCATCTTGTCTTGGGAAATTTTTAATTTGTTCAAGATATACTTTTTTTAAATCATCATCAGAAACGATTCGTGTAAACTTATCAATCAAATAAGCTTCAAACAAAATTGCGTTAATTCTTTGTTGAACAGCGGGATTTTCTTCAATATCAGATTTATCAACTGCTTTTTTCAAAACTTTTTCAGCGACCATATCTTTAAGCAATTGGGGATAAATATCTTCAAATGGTAACTCAGCCAATTGAGGTACTTGAGATACCAATTTTTCAACATCAGCCAAATAAATAGGATCGTCATCAACTAAAGCAACGACTTTTCTATCACTTGTTGGAGCCTCCATTCCTGGCAAACGCACCCAATTATTAGTAATAGCTGCCCATATAGCCAACCCGCCAAGGGCTAAAGCGGAGAGAAAAAACACCCCTGCTTTAATATTTGGTTTTGCGTCACACGCACATTCTTTGTCAACAACCTGTTCAGGTGCTGTTTCTATTTTAGTTTCTTTTGATTTTTGAGCCATTTTTTTCTCCTTTTAAATTATCTTACAATATAATTTTTATAATTTTTTTTTTGCGAAAAATCAAATCTTATTTTTAAGATATATTTAAAAAAAGAAAAAATAAAAAAATTAACGCAATCGACGTGATAATTCCCCAATAAATCCTTTTGCAATTGATGGATGCAAAGACATGACTTGATACAATCGATTCCCGTTAATCTTCAAAACCGTCGTTTTTTCCACTGCCTTGATTTGATATGGCAAAATTGCAGGACTTAATACAGTTGTTTCACCAAAAAATTGTCTGGGACCAAATTCCAAAACCGTATTCTCATCCAAAACGGCTTCTGCTTTGCCAACCAATACAATAAAAAGAGAGGTATTTTCCTTTTGATTATCAATCAAAATATCCCCTGCTTTATATGTTTTTTCCTCAGCAGAGGCAATTAAATCAGATAACGCCATTTCAGATGCATTTTCAAACATTGAAATGTTTTTTAAAATCAAAACTTTTTCAAAAGTAATCGACATTTTGATCTCCTAATTTTCTAAAATTGTATCTAGTGACTGCAATACAAGTTGGCTTGTTGGAACAGATAGCAAAACTTTATGACGTTCTTCTCCATCTTTTTCTAATTTACAAAAAGCCCATATTGCCGCTTCTAAAACTAATGGATTTTTAGATTTTAAATATTTCCTTACCACTGGTAATGCATCTTCGCAATCCAACATACGCAAACAATATAATGCTGTTGTCTTTATCCAATTAGGCAACATAAATGGCGGTTCATTTAATAAAACAGAAAGGTCTTGAACAACCTGTTCTGGTGTAATATCAACTTGAACCACAGAACGCTCCTCTGCTTTCACATCTTCTAAAGCCATTCGAACCAATCTATATAATTTTTTGGGTAACATATCTTGCAAAGAACTTAAGGCAAGTGCTTTCGTCTCACTTTTTTTTGACAACAACAAACGAACAGCTTTGATGTATAACGGATTATCTTTTAGCAAAAGTAATTGATAGAGTATTGTTTCTCGCGTTTCCTCAATATCTTCTAATATTGCCCTTGTCAAAAAAGAAAAAACTTCACTGGTTTGAGGAAAAGTCACTTGTTTGTATTTATGCAACAAATTTGTTAACCATAAAATGCGATTAACATCTTTTTGAACACCACTAAACAACAATTGATATTTATTTTTATGTATCCAAAAAATACCACTATCTATCATCCCTTGAATAATTGTTTTGCGTAATTTTTGGTTCCCAATTTGCAATGACCGTAATAAAATTTGTTTTCCTTCACCACTTGGCAACATTGTTAAAAATAAAATTAATGCTTTCAAGCGAATCGCTGGTATCTCTGGATTATTAATCGTCCTTTCAATCATTGGAAATGCATTAATTCCATAGCTTTTCAAGGCAACAAGAGCATTCTCTCTCAACATGACATCATCAAGTGAAGTTAAAATGATTGGCAAGCACTCAGGATGTTGCATTTTTGATGCAACCAGCAAGGCCTTTGATGCCACAACAGGCGTCGTACTTTTAAGAAGACGTAACAACATACGCACAAGCCCCACAGAAGGAGCCCACTCAATAATAGACAATGCCAATAAATTATCCTTAACACGTTTTGAATCTATTAATTTTTGTAATCCATCTGTTGCCAATAATGCTGGAGCCCCGCCTGTTCTTAAAAAACCACACATAGCCCCTATTCTCAATTTTTTATCATCTAAATAGGGTAAAAATGCATTAATTCCATTAAATTCTTCTTTCTCATATGCAATTTGTATCAATAAACTAAGTACACGACATCTCACTTTAGTCGATGGATCTTTAAAAAAAACAAGTTCAAGTGTTTTTTCATGTCGCACAAGTGTATATAATGTGGCCATCTTTTCGAGCACATACAAACGTACACTCTCATTTTTATGCTTCAAAGATTTTAACAACCATTTTAAATAAAGCCACTTGTTTGAAACCTCTAATATCCTTAAAAAATAAATAACATCATTTTTTTGTTCTGAAACAATATGTGTTTGTACATAATTTAAAATTTTTCGATTGATTAACAATAATGGTCCGCCTCGCCATGCTCTTATTTTTAATAAATTTATTAATAAAGTACAATATCGTTGCAACAAAAACCATGTTAGAAATACCAAGACTATACCAAATAAACCCAAAATCACAGAGATACGTTCAAAATAAATACAACAAAGTGCCCCGAACAAAAATCCAGCAGGTTCAATAATAACCCATCTTTTTTTATTAATTGGTTGCCCAATTCCCTGATCTAATAATCGAAGAAGTGCATTTACAAAATTTTCAAAATACAACAACATTACTAATGAAACTAAAATTGACCCTGTAAAAATAGGAAAAAATAAATCAAATTCTACGCCAATTAAAACATTTAATATACCAACAAAAAAAAGAACCATTCCCCCTGATATCATATAAAAATATCTGGTTCTAAACAAAACAACGCTTGTTAAAAAACCCAAACACCCTAAAATGCCCCACCAATTCAACATATATCGCCATATCTCAAGTGTATTAAATCGAGAAGCTAACTGTTGATAAAATACAAAATCACATATTGATTTCGTTACAAAAAAAGAAAAACAAAACAAATAAATACTTTGAACAAACTTTAATTCTGATAAATCTTTTACCTCACCTGTTTTTGAAATAAAAACATCTTTTTCTACAGGAACAAATTTTGTTAACAAAAACAAAGAAAGATAACAGCCCAACAACAATACAAATGAAAGGTATAAAACACTATATGCTCCGAATTCTAAAACAGAAACTAAAAAAGTTCCAATTGCAAAACCCAAAAACAACGCCCCTGTAATACAAACTCGTTTTAAACTCCCAAATTGTAAAGGAATAAAACGTGAAACAATTAAAAATAAAGAGGTAATATAAAGTGAAAATAAAGCATATTTTATAATAAAAAGAAGATGAATATATAACTCACCGCCCTTTGTTCCCACACCCCACAAAATGGGTGTTAGCAAAATAAAAAGGAAGGTAAGTGCCTTGATGGAGCCATATCCTTTCCGCTTTGTTAAACCACGATGAACATATCCCAACAAAGATAATAAAAATGACACAAACATCAAATCATATGCCAGCAAAAATAATTTTGCACTTTCCACATATAACCGAACAGTCGCAGCATCAAAGCAAGAAAGACTAACTCCAACAACAAACGATAAAAGCATTAAACAAATCAATACACCAAAATGAAATCCTGGTATAGATGATAACGTGATAAATGCTTTTTTCAAAAATGTCATGTTCTACCTACCCCAATAAGGAATCAACATATTGTTCTGCTGTGAATGGTGCTAAATCTTCCAGTTGTTCACCAACCCCAATAGCGTGTATGGGCAATGAAAAGCGTTCTGCAAGAGCTAACAAAATCCCCCCTTTTGCTGTACCATCAAGCTTTGTCATAACAAGACCCGAAATATTTGTTATTTTTGAAAACGCATCAACTTGAACCAATGCATTCTGTCCCACTGTAGCATCTAAAACGAGCAAAGTTGCATGTGGTGCTGTTGCATCTGTTTTTTTTATCACACGGTTAATTTTTTCAAGTTCTGCCATTAAATCTGAACGATTTTGCAATCGGCCTGCTGTATCAATAAATAAAATATCATCTTTATTTTTTTTTGCCATTTGAATTGAATCAAAAACCAATGCTGCAGCATCACCGCCTGAAACAGTTGTATAAACATTACAGTTATTTCTCTCGCCCCACGTTTTTAATTGTTCAACAGCACCCGCTCTAAATGTATCACCTGCGGCAAATGAAACTTGATAACCTTTGTTTTTATAATAAGAACCTAATTTTCCAATTGTTGTTGTTTTACCTGCCCCATTAACACCGACCATTAAAATAACAAATGGTGTTTTGTCTTTTTCAATTATTAATGGCTTAGCAAAAGGATCGAGCCTTTTAACCATTTCTTGTTTTAAAAATCCTTTCATATCTTCTGCCGAAGAAGGTTTTTTTGATTTTATGGAATCAATCATATCTGTTGTTGTTCTAACACCAACATCTGCCATTAAAAGTGATTCTTCCAATTCTTCTAATGTATTAAAATCTATTTTTGAAAAAGAAAACAGCTTTGCCGTTTTCTTCATACCAATTTTAAGCTTGTCCAACCAACTCATTTTTTTCTCTCCCTGTTATAGATACAGAAACAATTTCACCTGTTCTATAACAATTTGTTTTAACTTTTAAATAATTTTCTGTATAACCAATACCATTTGTCTCAATCAAAACTAAATGCTTTTTTCCAATTTGCTTATCTAAATAATCAACCAAAAGTTCATCTCCTATCTTTCTTAAAAAAGCAGCTCTTTTTTTACGGTCTTGCATTTCAACCATTGGCATTTTTGCTGCAGGTGTATCGGGTCGAACAGAATATGGAAAAACATGCAAAAGTTTAATATCTGCCTCTTTAACAAAACGAACTGTATTTAAAAACATTTCTTCTGTTTCTGTTGGAAATCCTGTAATAAAATCACCACCAAAAATAAAATCAGGCCGTTTTTCTTTTATTTTTTGACACGCAGATAACACTTGATTGAACGAGTGTCTGCGTCCCATACGCTTTAAAATTAAATCATCGCCAGATTGCATGGATAAATGTAAATGAGGCATAAAAACAGGATTTGAAGTAATTATATCAATAAATTCATCATCCATACAAGCTGGATCAATTGAACCTAAACGTAAACGCTTTAATCCTTTAACTTTACGCAATATTTCTTTTAGCAATTGATTAAACCCAAAAGGATATGACGTAATATCAACCCCTGTTAATACCAATTCAGAAAAACCATTTTTAACAAATAAATTAGCTTCTTCTATCACTCTATCGACAGGAAGGCCTCTGTTTTTTCCTCTAGCTTTTCGCACAATACAAAATGTACAGGCATGCGAACAACCCTGTTGAATTTGCAAAAATGCCCGTGTTCGAGCCTCAAAATCTGTAATAACAGGTACATCAAAATCAGTTTCTAAAATACTTTGAACCTGTACTTTTGCCCCTTCTAATAAACATTTGCGTGACAACTTTTCAATATTTCCAACAACCCTAAAAACCTCAGGCATAGATGCATATTTTGCAGGATTAAGCTGGGCAGCACATCCCGTAACAATAATTTTCATATGAGGGTTCTCTCTCGCAACACGCCTGATTGCTTGCTGACATTGTCGTTCAGCTTCATGTGTAACAGCACATGTATTGATAACAAAAACATCATCAACATCACTCAACAATTTTTGAATAACAGCTGATTCAAACGTATTTAACCGACATCCAAAAGAAAGTATTTTCATATCACTTTTTCTTTCTTTTTTTCAAAAAAGAACGTTTTTCCTTTTCTTGTTTTTTACGTTTATTAAATTTTGTTATTTTTACTTTTTTAATGTGTCGAGCATCAACATCTAACACTTGAAAAACAATGCCCGAAGAATGCTCAATTTTTTCACCCACACGAGGCAATCTTCCTGCTAAATGAAAAACAAGACCACCAACTGAATCAACAAATTCTTCACGCTCATCTTTTGTTAAAAAAGAACCAATTGTTTTTTCTAAATCCTTTAACAAAATACGGGCATCAGCCTGTATAACATTGCTACCAATACGGTGCAAAACAGGTGCTTCGTCTAACGCATCATGTTCATCTTCAATTTCACCAACGATTTCTTCTAACAAATCCTCAAGCGTAATAAGACCATCTGTTCCACCATATTCATCAATAATAATAGCCATTTGAGCTTTTTTTGCCTGCATCTCACGTAACAAATCAAGAGCACGAACCGATGGTGGAACAAACAAAATACTCCCAGTCATCAATCCCTTTACAGAAATTTCTGTTTCCTCCATCATAGCACATAAAATATCTTTAACATGAATAACACCTATAATATTATCCAATGTGTGTTCATAAACTGGCAATCTTGTAAATTTTTCATCAATCATTAATCGTTTTAATTCTTCATATGAAGCATCAACGCTTATTCCTGTAATATCAATTGTCGGAATACGAATTTCCCCAGCACGAACATCTCGTAATCGAAACAAGTTTTTCAACAATCCAATTTCATCAGGATCAATTAAAATCTTATCGCCACGCTCCACACGTTCTTCCATAATTTCTTCAATTGTCTCAAGAACCTTTTCTTCCTCTGCAGGTCGAACAAACAACGATTTAATTTTTGAAAAAATTGTCATTATTCCACATCCTTATACGGGTTGTCAAATCCCAATAAATTCATTAATTTTACTTCCAGTTTTTCCATTTTTTGAGCTTCTTTTTCCTCTAAATGGTCATATCCTTGCAAATGCAATGCACCATGAACTAACAAATGTGCAAGATGTGCTTCAAAAGTTTTGTTTTGTGCTTTTGCTTCTTTTAAAACAGTCTCATACGCAATAATAATATCACCCGCCAACCACAGAACACCTTTAGGTGGTACATTTCCCGTTTCAAATGAAAGAACGTTTGTTGGCATATCTTTTCCACGATATTGATAATTCAATTGATGGATAAAAGCGTCATCAGCCAAAACCAATGACACCTCAGCGGGCAAATGACTATGCCATGCTGTTTTTATAATCTTTCTACAAAACAGGTGAAGTTTTCTAACACGTTTTGAATATCTTTTATCCGTTTGTTGAATATATATATCTGGCATTATTTTTTCACTTCCGAATTTGCTTTATCATAGGCTTTAACAATTTTTGAAACAAGACCATGACGGACAACATCTTTTTCCGAAAATTCAACAAATCCGATACCTGAAACTTTTTTTAAGACATGAACAGCGTCTAACAAACCAGATGTCATTCCTTGTGGCAAGTCTGTTTGTGTTAAATCACCATTAATAATCATACGAGAACCCTCTCCCAAACGTGTCAAAAACATTTTCATCTGCATAGGAGTTGTATTTTGAGCTTCATCCAAAATAACAACAGAATGGCTCAATGTCCGTCCACGCATATATGCAAGAGGGGCAACCTCAATTTCTCCATTTTCAAGTTTTTTATCAACCATGTCAGCAGGCAACATTTCATATAATGCATCATAAAGTGGACGCAAATAGGGATCTATTTTTTCTTTTAAGTTGCCAGGCAAAAAACCAAGATTTTCACCCGCCTCAACCGCTGGACGTGTCAAAATAATACGATCAACCTTACCCTCTAACATTTCTGAAACAGCTTTAGCTACCGCCAAAAAAGTTTTACCAGTACCCGCTGGACCCAAACCAAAAACCATTTCATATTTATTCATTGCTTCGATAAAAGCACCTTGTGTTTCAGTTCTTGGGTTGATATGTCTTTTTTTGGTCTTAAGTGTTAAATCAGAGGCCGCATAAACATCTTGTTCCATCTGCATTTGTTTTCCTTTCATTTTAACCATTTAATGTCTTACTTATACCATGATAAAAATTTTTTGACAAGTCCTATCTATTCGGCTACAACCCCTGTTAATGATGTTGCCGATGCCCCTGAAATTTTTAGCATAACAATTTGGTTTAAAAACGAATCGGGCAACATAACGTGAGTCCCTTGTAAGTATGGCGTATATCCTACCAATTGACCATCTTTTTTACCTTTTTCAGTCAAAAGAACTGGCAATATTTTTCCAACCGTTTGAGAATTAAATTCTTGTTGTTGTTTTAATAACTCAGCTTGCAACATCATTAATCGTTTTGTTTTAACATCTTCAGGAACTTGATTTTTCATTAAAGCGGCAGGTGTACCTGGACGAGGACTATATTTAAATGAGAACGAACTCGCATAACGTACCCGCTTAACCACTTCCATTGTTTGCATAAAATCATCCTCTGTTTCGCCAGGAAAACCAACGATAAAATCTGATGAAACCGCTATATCTGGTCGAGCCGTTCTAAATTTAGATATAATTTCTTCATATCCTTCAACGGTATACTGACGATTCATTGCCTTTAAAATAGAATCACTTCCTGATTGAATAGGCAAATGGATATATGGCATCAATTTTTCCAATTTTGCATGTGCATCAATTAAGTTTTGCGTTATTTTTGATGGATAAGATGTCGTATAACGAATCCGTTCCAATCCATCAATTTCAGCTAGTTGATATATCAAATCTCCTAAATCAGATGCCCCTTCTCCGTGCCAACAATTCACATTTTGTCCAAGAAGCATAATCTCCTTTGCACCTGTTGCAACCAGCTCATTTGCCTCTTTTAAAATTTCGGTTGCAGACCTTGAATATTCGCAACCCCTCGTATAAGGAACAACACAATAGGTACAAAAATTATCACACCCTTCTTGAATAGCTAAAAAACTTGTCGCTGTTGTTGCTTTGGTTTGAGGCAAATAATCAAATTTAGAATCTGAAGGGAAATCAGCCAATAAAACTCGTCCTTTTTTACGGTTATAAGATGCTACAATTTCTGGCAAACGATGGTAATTTTGCGGTCCTAATGCAATATCAACAGGATGAGAACGTTTTAAAATTTCTTCTCCTTCAGCTTGGACAACACAACCACAAACAACAATAAGCGTTTCGCGTCCCTCTTTTTTCCGTGCTTTTTTAAATTCATTTAACCTGCCAATTTCAGAAAACAACTTTTCAGAAGCTTTTTCCCTAATATGACATGTATTTAATAACAAAATATCAGCATCCGCAGGCTCGCTAGTTTCTTGATATCCATGTACTGCCATCGCATCTCGCATACGAGCCGAATCATATGCATTCATTTGACAACCAAATGTTTTTATATAAATTTTTTTCAATGTATACTCCATATTAATCCAAATAACTTTTTACTTTTTCTCTTAAATTGCTCAAAGCCTGCTTACGCAAAAACGGATCTGGTTGCCCCTTTTCAGGATAAATAACAGACTCAAAATCTTTATATTCAGTAACAGATAGGACTTCTTTAGCCGTTTCCATCATTTTTCTTTGCTTCCACTGAACACCTTGTTTAAGCAACTCTTTTTTACGTGCATCATCTATGTCATACTTTTTTAATAAGCCTATCGCCTTTGATGATGTTTTTACCTCAGTAGGATAATACCATTTTTGATCTGCAGGTTCTGCAGCTAGTGTCAACAATACATAAGGGTGTAAAATATCCCCCTTAAATGAGGATGCCGTATCATTTTTAAAGGCCAATTTTATTTGATTAATATAAGAAATCAGCATATTTCTTCCCTGATTTGTCGCATCCATTTCAAGCAATATTTTTGCTAACTTTGTCTGAGCTTCCGCATTACCATTGTCCGATGCCAGATGCAAATACAAAAGACCTTTCATCACATTTTTTTCAACACCAGTAGCACCATTTAAATAAATATCAGCCAAACGCATTTGTGCGTGCTCATCATTTTCAATAATTGCACAATTTTGGTAAACAGGAACAGAGGATTTAATACTTTTTTGATATACTTCATCCCCGACTAGACAAGAAGCAAACGATGCTGTAGAACAGAAAAAAAACAATAAAGCAAATAACTTATTCATCAAAAACAACCTCTATTTTTGAAACTGATTTAGGAGATGGAACCACTGTTGTTTCAAACAACAATTCCGAGTTTCCAACAATACTTTTTTCATTAAAAAGCACCCTTTTACGAGCAACAATATTATCTTCTTCATCATATATAACCGCCTTTGTTTCAGGAATTGGACAAGTTTTTAATGATGTATTAACGACCATACCCCTTATCAAAAGCCGATTCATGCCAACCTCATTTACACCAAGTTCATACCCAATATTTTGAACCTGCAAGGAAGTAAGACAATTCTTAATCGTATCAACCGTTTCAACAACCTTTTCTTGTTCAGGCACAACAATATCAACAGGCAATTTTTCAGCTGGTGTTAATTTTACCTGTTCTTGTTGCATTGGCAAAAATTCATCTTTTTGAACCACAACAGGAACCGCAGAAGATACTTGTTTTACGGATTTTTCAAGCACTTGTTTTTGTGCTTTGGTTTTATCCAACTGACTTAACACAAATGTATCTATCGAATCGATTAAATAATCTTTTTGGTGGTACGCAGCAAAACAGATACCCGCCCCAATTGAAAGCCACAACAACATACTTAAAAAAGATGTCTTTTTATTTTCAACAGGTTTAAATTCTTCAGGCACAACGGACAACAAACTATCTTCAGATTTTTTTTCTTTTTCATTCAAAACCAGTGGCTCTGAAAATATTGCCGTTGGTAAACTTTCATTTAAAGCATCTAACGCTTCCTTTTGCTCCTGCACTTGTTTTACATCATCTGAGATTACAGAATCAACTGTTAAAACAGAAGTATTTGTTTGTTTTTCCCCGTCGTCTTGCACATCACCAAGCGTTTGATCAAAATAATGTCCACAGGCTGAACAATGGCATTTTTGTAAATTTTTAGATTGAATTTTATCTGAAACAAGATACTTTGTGAAACATTTTGGGCAAACAATAAACATTTATCTTTTCCTTTTAAAAAAAATAGTGTAAACATAATATAAATGATTTTCAAAAAACTTACAACTGTTTTTCTGAGGGATATTTCGTGTTTACATCAAATAAATTATCTACACCTATTGCAGAATTCAACGGCGTATCATTTAAATATGCTACAGGACCTGATGTTTTAAAAGATATTCAACTCACTTTAAACCCTGGGTCATTCTATTTTATGACAGGAGAAAGTGGTGCAGGTAAAACATCTCTTTTAAGTTTGCTTTACTTAAATAATATGCCTACACGTGGACGCATTCGTTTGTTCGGTTATGCACTTGACACACTTAATCGTGAAGCAAAAGCACAAATTAGACGACAAATCGGCGTTGTATTTCAAGATTATCGCTTGCTTGATCATTTGAATGCTTTTGATAATGTTGCTTTACCTCTACGTATTGCTGGCACAAAAGAGCAAGATATCAAAAAACATGTTCGCGAATTACTTGCATGGGTTGGTCTTGAAAAACAACTCACAAAATTTCCAAACGAACTCTCTGGTGGTGAAAAACAACGTGTTGCAATTGCAAGAGCCGTTATTAACAGACCTAGATTATTACTCGCTGATGAACCAACGGGTAACGTAGATGATGCTATGGCAAAACGACTTATTTATTTATTTTTAGAACTTAACAAACTAGGGACAACAACTGTTATTGCAACACACAATCATAATTTAATTAAACATTTTGGTTTTCCCCGCTTGCACTTATCTCATGGCCGTATTGAAGCCATTGAAAAAAGCAATTCAAACAAAGGATTAAATAAGGTAGAATCATGAAAAAAAGAGCCGATATTCCATTTTCCTCCGACTCGTCAAAATTTTTTATTCCTTGGCTGAGTATGTTTATGGTTTTTATTGCAACACTTATTTTATCTGTTGCAATTGTTGTACATTCTTCTGTTCAATCATGGACAGATAACATTTCAGGTTCATTAACAGTCCAAATTCCAACATACACAGACAAAGGAGAAAGTAGAGAAGAAAAGCTTGCAAATGATATTGAGATGGCTTTAACCCTTCTTCGTTCAAGTGATGGGATTACGGGGGCAAGCTTGCTAACCGATGAGCAAGTCAGTACGTTAATGGAACCTTGGATCGGACAAAGTAATGCTATAATCGATTTACCACTACCCAAAATTATCGATGTTAGTGTTGACACAAAAAATTTTCCCAATATTGCTCAACTAAAAGCAGATTTATTTGAACAAGTACCCGAAGCTATCTTAGATAGTCATCGAGCCGCTCTTGATGAGCTAGTTCTCTTTTTTGAAAATACGGTAAACTTAATTGCTTTTATTCTCATTCTTATTCTGATTACCACGGCTATTTCTGTAATATATGTCACAAAGTCAAGTTTGTCTGTACATGAAAAAGTTATTGAACTGATTCATATGATGGGAGCAAGCGATTTTTACATCACCATTCAATTTGCAATGCGTAGTTTTAAGCTAACATTACTTGGAAGTCTTATTGGTTTTATTTTAGCCCTCCCAATTATGGCATTGTTTAACTATTTTTTAAGTCAAATGACTGGTAGTTTTGTTCTTGAAAGCCGATTAGATATTTTGCAATGGCTTATTTTATTAAGCGTCCCATTTTTAACATCGATACTTTCATTTTTAACCGCATATAGAACAGTGACAAAGGCACTCAAACAAACACTCTAATGATAAAAAAAATACTTGATTTAAGCGTTTATTTTTCATCACTCTTACTCATGTTTTGGATAATTGGGTTTGTGGGGTTTTGTTTATACGCTTTTTCATTTAAATTTGCACCCGAACACCAAAGTGATGCTGTTGTAGTTTTAACTGGTGGAACAAATCGCATTCAAACAGGATTAAATTTAATGAAAAAAACAAATGCCTCCTACATGTTGATTTCAGGAGTAAATAAAGATGTGTCGCATGGTGAACTTTTCCCAAAAATGACAGGTAAGGATTTAAATAAAATTACACTCGGATACGACGCATTAGACACAGTTGGCAATGCAAAAGAAATTCAATCCTGGCTGAAAGATAAAAAAGTTAATTCTATCTTATTGGTAACAAGTTTTTATCATATGCCACGCAGTATTTTTGAAATAAAAAAAGTGAATAAAAACATACAAATTAGACCTTGGCCCGTGTTTCCTAAATCATTCAATCATTCTGTTGATTGGATTAAAACAAGATATGCTTGGTTATTGTTTATAGAATATCACAAATATGTTTTTGTCAGATTAAAAAACTTAATTAGAAAGGACTAACAATGCAGAACACCTATCAGCCATCTAAAGTAAGATCTTATATCTTTAATACCTATTTATATTTAGGGACATTTGTTTTGTGTATTTTATTTTTACCTACAATGTTTTTTACGACAAAAGCCTCAGGTTGTTTTCCAAGAATTTGGTCTAAAATTATGCGAAAAGGCTTAAAACATATTTGCAAAATTGAAGTTGAAATCAAAGGTCTTGAAAATTTACCAAAAGAATCTGGTTATATTGTTGCATCAAAGCATCAATCCGCTATGGAAACAGTTCTTTTTCATGGGATTATTCCAAATCTTTTTTACGTTTTAAAACAAGAACTGCTATGGCTTCCACTTGCAGGTTTGTATTTTTTAAAAACAGGATGCATTGCCATTGACAGAAAAGGCGGAACAAAAACCATGCGTAAAATGGTTACAGGTGTTAAAAAGAATCTTGCTCGGGGGATGAATTTAACCATCTTTCCAGAAGGGACAAGAACTGAACCAGGTAGCAAAAAACCATATACCCCTGGCGTTGCCTTTTTGTATGAGCAATTAAATGCACCCATTGTCCCTGTTGCATTAAATACAGGTCTTTGTTGGGGCAGAAATCAGCCCATCAAAAAACCTGGTATTGTTACCATTTCATTTTTACCACCCATTGAACCTGGACATAATAAACGCCAATTCATGCAAGAATTATATGACGCTATTGAAACGGAACAAGATAAGTTACCTCATCCAACGGAATTGTTAAAACAACGGATTAAAAATGATTAGTGAAAAAACCATTTTAGGTGTTTATTCAGATTCAAGCTTAAATAGTGTTGAGTTGAGCTTAATTCAAACAGATGGTGTTGATTTATATCAAGAACCGATATCTCTTACACGACCTTATGATGCAAGTGTTAAAGAAGATATTTATCAATTAATGCTCAAAGGCGATTTTTCTGAAACAAAAGAGTTAATGAATATATCCCAAAAGCTTACTCAATTTCATAAAGAAGTGATAAAAGAATTTATTGATATTCACAAACGAAAACACCCTAAAATCGATTATATCAGCTATTCAGGTCATACAATTTATCAAAATCCTGATGAAAAAATTAATATTACACTGGGAAATTTCGAAGATCTTGCACAGACTTTTAATATCCCAGTAATTGGTAAATTTTTGCAATCTGATATGCGTTCTGGAGGACGGGGTGGACCTATTTTTGGTTCATTTTATGATGCCTTGACAAGAAAGGAAGATAAACCGCTTGCTATTTTGTCATTAGGAGGCATTTTAACGATGACATATATTGGACCATTTGGTGAATTGCAAGCTTTTGATTGCTCAATTGGAACCGTACTTCTTGACCACTGGGTATACAAAAAAATTGGTGCAGAAATGGATTATAATGGGAAATTTGCAAAATTAGGACAAATTGATACAGCTCTATTATCCCGACTACTCAAAGACAAATACATCCTAAAAACACCTCCCAAAACTGTCAAACGTGATAATTTTATGGATTTATACAAACATGTTGAAGGTTCATCTTTGGAAAATGGTGCTGCCACATTAACAGCTTTTATTGCCCATGCACTCAAAAAAAGTGCTTCATATTTACACAATCAACCAAAGCAATGGATTTTAATCGGGGGCGGAATTTACAATCCAACATTAGTACAAATGATAAAAAAAACATTTCAAGAACCCATTAAAACAGCTATTGAATTAAATTGGCAAAATGATACGTTAAATGCTCAAGGATATGCTTTTTTAGCTGCAAGATGTATTATGGGTCTACCAATTAGCTATCCCGAAACAACTGGCTCTTATGAAGCAGTTACTGGTGGACAAATTTTTACCCCATAAAGCACGATTCGTAAATTTTAAAGATAAAAGCGATAAAAAATCTTATTTTTGACTAATTTTCATATAAAAAAGCAATACAAAAGTATAAAAAATACAAAAAGTTATAAAAAATTATTTTTTTATATTGACTTTTTGTTTATTTTTTAATATTATTCGCAATCTGTGTTCAATTTTTTATAAGGAAAGAAAATGAAAACAACAATTAACAAAACAGTCTTAACATTAACGGCATTTATGTCAGTTAATTCTGTTTTTGCAAACACATTACCACCAACCTTTGACTGTTCAAAGCAAGTGGCTCAAGCTGAATCATCAGTAAAAGAAACAAAAAAAGCAATTGCAAACTCATTACCTCCTACCCCTGAAAATGGCGTCATAACAATGCAAGCAAAAAGAGCAATTGCAAATTCACTACCTCCATGCCCAGAAGGATGGAATAAACCTTTTGACACACAACTTTTTAAAATGCTCAAAATGTCAACACAACGTGTCAATATGGGATAATTAACGGATACAAAAGAGAGTTGAAAGGTAATTTGACTCCTCCCTTTCTCTCTCTTTTTTGTTTCTTTAAAAATTCAAACACACAAAGGTGTGTTTTTTT
>CALARE010000060.1 GCA_937888725.1 uncultured Alphaproteobacteria bacterium
TATTCTGTATCTGTTTTTTGAGAATTTGGTGTTGTGCCTGTTTTTTTATCCGATGTAGAATTTGTGTTTGCTTCTCGTGTTTTTTTATTCGATGTAGAATTTGCGTTTGCTTCTCGTGTTTTTTGGGCATTTTTCTTAGATGCTCTTTGTCCATGTTGCCCATTTGATTGAGCTGTCCTTTGTTTATTTTGTGTATCAGCTGTCTTTGTTTGAGAGGCAACATCTCTCATCACCTTCCCATCAGGTGTTATATTTTTCTTATAAAAAGCTTTTGCCTCAGGTGTATTTTCAAACTCCACACGCCAAGCCATCGTATTATAGGCTTCAGCATGCCATGTAACACGATATTTTTTAACGGGCAATCCCTCTTTTTTTGCTCTCTCAAACAATTCGTTCACAGCATTTTCATTACCATCAAAAACAACTCTTTCAACCAAACTTTTCCCATCAGGCATTAAAGTTTTTTTCAAAAAATCTCTCGTTTGGGACGAATCAGGCATATATATCCGTTCAGGATATGGAAATCCAGTCGTTTTTACGGGTATATCCGCCTCCATGGCACGTTTAACAAAATCCTTCCTCTGTTCAGGATTTTTAATCGATTCAGCAACTTGTACCATTCTGGGAAGGAGCGTTTTTCTATCAGATGATAAATTTATATTTAAAAATTCTCTCACCTCAGGCGTATCTGGTAAATATAAACGGTATGCAGAGGGGATATCTCTTGATTTTGTCCGTTTTTCAGAATAAATACCTGCTTTTCGTGCCCGTTCGTAAAGTTCTCGTACATTCTCTTTGGCAGAATCTCCCATCCCCTCACCTACAATGATTTCTTTTTGATTATTGGGTTTGGGATTTGAATGGTTGTTATTGGCCGCTTGTTGATGGGATTGTCTTGCACTTACATATGGTTTATTTAAATCTATTTTTTCAAAAGGATCATTCAGTGCTTTTAGATGCCGTCTATCCCCATCAGCTGCTAATTGATAATTACCATCCACAGCGTCACCATATCGCAAAGGTCCATTATAATTTTTAACATGACCATCATAAGAATAGTATATTCTACCTTCTGCCCCTTTTACTTTCCATTCAAGATTTTCATTTAACAAATTATTTTGCGGATGTCTTTTTTTCAATTCGGCTGGCGAATACGTCCTAATTCGATTTAGGTCCATTCGATCTCGTAGCTCTTTTGTAAATTCATGCAACTTTTCTGGCGTATCTAGCCCTTCACCAGCGTAAATGGTTAAAACTTTACCAAACTGATCTCCACCCAGATTTACTGGTGCATATTTATAGGCAAAATTTGGATTAATATGACGTATCCGACGCATAATTAAATCCATTGTATTAACATCATCCACATGAATAGGTAGATGCAACTTTAATCCAGACTGCTTAAATTTTACATCATTAGAGAAAATATCGATGAAGAGACCTTGATCATTGATAATGCGTCTACCATCAGGCATATTCAACCCTTTCCCATCCCCCCAATGTTCACGAATATGATGAAATGTTCGCGTGATATCCCCCTTATTATAATAACGCAACAGGTCATCTACCATCTTAAAATTGATTTCAACCTTATTGTTCACCCTGAATGTATAATTTGGAACTTTTTTAAGATCACGATGCAATCTAGCTATGTCACCAGAATTCCACAGTTTTTGGATATAAGTTGCCCACTCATTATAAATTGCTTGTTCGCTATATCTATGCATATGATACCCCCCCAAAATAACGGTCGTTTTTTTTACACGAAATTAATTTTCCCATTTTAGGGTAAAAATTGGGTGT
>CALARE010000061.1 GCA_937888725.1 uncultured Alphaproteobacteria bacterium
CTGTGGAGAACTTATACCCCGAATAAAGATTGCCGTAATCCTGCATGAGTTTGCCGAAAAGGAAGTCCTTAAATCCAAAATCTTTGATTAATTCCAACTCCAACCAAGAAGACGATACTTTTCATTTTTTAGATTTTGAAGATGATGAAAATAAACCCATATTATTTGCCCCCTTGTCCATCTTGCCAAAGTTTAAAAATTATCACTAAACCAGCAATTACGGCAACCGTTTGAATAATCCCAAATTGTCTGTCGCTGTTTTTTCCACCCCCAAGAATCCGATCACCGACTGAAACAGTCCCACCGATTGCATGAGAGGTTGAGGCGTTGAAATTGTTTAGAAATTCGCCAAGGCTGGCAGAGGCGTTTACATCTCTAAATACCCCAGCTGTTGAGCCTGTTGATTGTGTGCTTTGTGATGAATTTTGACCCTCTGCCATTATAACCTCTTATTTTAAAACCTTGACTGCCATTTTATAGACTAACAAAGCACCAATTGTGCCACCAATTACAAGCAAAATGTTTTTAGCGTTGTTTGCTGTTATTGCGTTCATTCTGTTTGTTTCAATAGTGCTTTCGGCGATACTTTGTTGAATTTGTGCTTGCTCTTTCTGTGCGTCGGCTGAAAAATAGCCGACGGCGACAGAAGAAACCGTATCAAGAGCCTTGTCTAACCAATTTGACATGATAGCCCCCTTTCAACTAAGCAACTGGACGAACTGAGCGAACTGTTGCGTCAAGTAATGTATAACCTGTAGTCGGTGCTGTTGTGAATGTTGTTTTAAAACGCATATCAGTTACGCCTTGCATGCTTAAAACGTCATTTGTGCCACCATCTGTGAATGAATAGTTATATACACCAGCAACAGGAGCAAATCCACGTTGTCCAACGAGTAAATTGTTTGTTGCGGTTGTAACATTTTGCACAACTGGTTGATTGTTTACTAATGCTTCACCCGATGAAATAACACCTGTTGCGTCTGGAATCGCAAGAGTAAACAGGCGTCCCATATTGCTATCACGAGGCAATGTGTCGACTTCAGAAACCCCTTGTGTTGTAAAGGATTGAGCATATGACAACAATTTGCAAGTGATAGCCGTGATATTTTGTCCGAGTGGTTTTTCTGTTCGTTCTGTGTATGATTTAACATCTGTGACATTTGTAACAGTTGCCCCACAACGAATTTGAATTTGAATATTTGTCAATGCTTGATATTGTCCATTGATGAATGAGAAACCATCACAACCGATTGCAAATGAATCTTCGGCTGATGGCAATTTATACATCAATTGAGGAATTAGCAAAGGTAAAACGTTTACAACTGTTGGCATACCAACTTGAGCCCCTAACATTTGATAACATTTTGCCAAGTCTGCAGGACTTGCATTTAAATATTCCTCACCGTTCATAATAAGGGAAACATTTGAAATTGAGGAAATGATATCCGCTAAAGTAGCAGGTGCACCATTGTTTGTAAATTCCAAAAAGAATTGGTGAATCGTGCTAAATGATGGAATAGCTAAAGTGATGAGCTTTCCATTTGTGCAGGAATCAGATGTGTGAGATAAAATTTTTCTTACTGGCATGTTGACCCCCTAAAAATTATTTGCTTGCACGTTCTTGAATTTTGTTATATGCCCACAAGCCGACCATTGTTGCAAAGGCTGTAAAGGCGATTTTTTTAATATTTGATTCCATGATAAAACCCTTTCTTTGTTAATGAAAAAACCGAATCGCATTTTTATCACTAGCACAAAATAAAGGGCTTGTTTTTCTACGTTATATATATGTAATGTAGAGATTTTGATTATTTTTCAAAAAATTTAACTGTTCCGTCTAACCCCTTGAAATAATAAGAAAAATTTTTTTGTTTCATTAGTCCCTGCAAGTCCATAATGAATTGATTTGCCTCTTTGATGTCCGTTAATTCTGCCAGTCTAAAAATAAAATACGCCGACAAATTCGCCCGTATGCCTATGTCAACCGTTTTTATACGTTGACTAGCAACAATAAGATTTATTCCCCTATCTCTGCCCATTTTGGCAATTGTCAATGCCCCATGATAAGGATTTAAACGGCTTGTTCCTGCTGGGATTCCCTCTTGTGCCTCGTCAACAAGCAATGTTATTTTTGCATTGTGCAAAGCTTTATATCCTACCTGCATTTTAAAAATTTCATTACACAACTGGCTTAAATGCTGGCTTGCGTCTGCCAAAGGGGGGACGTAAACAATTGCAAATGATGGTTGACTAAACTTTTTTTGCATAGCCCTTTTAAATTCAAAAAGATTGCTAACAATGACAGGGGATTTAAGCCACCCCCTGCCCTCTCTAAGCCATTCTTGCTTTGGGTCAAATACAATTAATCGCCCACAATTTTTAATCAATTGCCTTGCTTTTGTTGTTTTTCCACTTCCTGACGCTCCGAATATGCCGATTCGGTGTCCGTCTGTCCCTTTCGCCGTTTGATTATTCTTTTGATTTTTTGCCATAGGTCACCCCCTAAACTTCTATTTGCTTTTTCTTTGTAAACATCAGCCGATTTAAACGCTAAAAATTGAATCATTAAAATCGTTTCTGCAAGGCGTGATGTGGTTTTGTCGATTAAAAAGTTCAAAAAAGCGTATTTTTCAGCCATTTCATAAATTCGATTAGCTGTTATTCTCGCCCCTCGTTCCTCGCTTTCTTTAATTGGCAGGGCTTTAATTCCCGTTCTATCGCTTGCAAATTGAAAAACGCTTTTAAATTGATTAAAAAATTCTTCTTCTGTGTAAAATCTACCAAAATCCGATGTCAACACTTCGTTTTGCTGGCTTTGGGTCTGTTCCTGCTCCACCATTTGTGCCTGTTCCTGCGTCATTGGTTGACCGTCGTTCAAAAGTTCCATTGTTTCCATTTTCTGCCTGTCCTTTCATTTCTTGATGTTGTTGATGATTTAAAGGGTAAAGGTGCATAACGCCATTATGCCATGCCTTGCCCCCCTCGATTGCCTCGATCGCCTCTTTGCTGTCATATTTTCCCAATTTCACATGGTGTGAGTTTCTGCAAAAAGTATATAAAACGCCGTTTTTGTTGATTTTAAAAATAGTTTCTGCCCCACATATTGGACATTTTGCCCTTGAAAAATCTGTTTTAGTCATGCTCAATCCTTTCATCTTTATTGATTGCTAAAGACTTAAAATTTTTTAAATCCATTTCATTTATGCCCACCTCAATTTTATTGATTTCTAAAGAATTAAAATTTTTTAACCCCATTTCGTTCATGATTTCATCAATTTTATTGATTGCTTCATGGAAACTTATTGCTAAAATTTTAAGAGTAAATTTTTCGTGTGCTCCGTTTTTATTGACATGTGATAAATTTATTAAATATTCTGATTGATTTTGCATACTTGTATTATACAAAGATTCAACTGGCGTAAAAGTTGGCGTTTTCATCATTTTAATTTTCCTTTCTTTTGCAAATCATATATACTTCGTATCCGTCCATGCGTGCCGTCTTTTCAATTTCATCATCATCATCTTTTGTTAGCGTGGCACATTCTAACAAAAAAGAATTGATAATATCATTAAGTCGTTTTAAGTTCTGATAGTCCATAAATTCGCCCCCTTTCTTTCTGCTAAACAATAAAATTTTCAAGCTGTGGATAACTTTTTGAAAAATGCCCCCTTTTTTTGCGTGCGTGTTATTATTAAAAAACTTTATATTATTAGGGTGCAATTTTTGCACTAGGGGGGGGTGCAAAAATTGCCCCCCTACACCGTATTTTTTTATGCCTGTGCATAAGTCTGTGGATATGTGCATAACTTTTGTGGATAAATTGATTTTTTAATAACAGAAAAAATTAAAGGAAAATGATATTTAGAAATTTCAATTATAGTATCACTCGAAAGTGAATTAGCATTGGAAGAATATAAAGCAAAGCTATCTTTATAATCGTAAAGATCCATTTCTTTTTTTAATTGTTTAAAATATTTTAAAAGCGTATTCATTAGTTTTTATTACTTTTTA
>CALARE010000062.1 GCA_937888725.1 uncultured Alphaproteobacteria bacterium
TTGTTTAAAAAAAATGAATATGCTACAAGCATATAAAATAATATATAATATAACAAAAGGATGGATTATGAAAAAAAACAAACTCTTAAAAAAATATTCAAAAATATCATCTATTGCCCTTATTGCGGGACTTTTCTATGGTGCGGGGTTGTTTTCAGGCATTTATGGAGATAAAATTATCGACAGTGCTAAACAAAAATTTTCAAGACCCATTGCCTCTTTTGTTATGTCTACCTATAACCGTGAAAAATCAATTCGGGGTGCAATGGATTCCATCTTAAACCAAACAAGAAAAGACTTTGAAGTGATTGTTGTAAACGACGGTTCAACTGATAGCACGGCTCAAATTTTAGATGAATACGCAAAAAAAGATCCTCGTGTTAAAGTTATCACAAATAAGAAAAATCAAGGTCTTGTTGCAGGTCTGAACAAAGGGTTAGACGCCGCTCGTGGTAAATATATTATTCGTATGGATGATGATGATAAATCAATGCCTTATCGTGTTGAGCGACAGGTTTTAGCGATGGAGGCAAATCCACATATCGCTATTATGGGTGCTGGTTTTGCGGGTGAAAATACACCTAAAAAAACAAAAGACCCAATCTTGACAGACCCAGACGAGATGGAATTAAACATGTATTTTTCAAGCGGGTTAGCTCATCCAACAATCATTATTCGCAAATCATTTTTAGATGAAAACAATATCCGTTATGATGAAAAATATTTGTATGCTGAAGACTGTGGCCTTTACAAAAAAGTATTAGAACATGGTGGTAAAATTTCATCTATGCATGAAGGGGTTTTGATTTTTGGATATATGAAGGGGCTTGTAAAACCAAAAAATTATGGCTACACACAAGCAGAATCATTCAAAAATCTACAAAAAGATAAATTAGCACCTTTTTTTGATGCCCCATATGAAATTTTGGGTGCTTTTAATGGTGATGTCAATCGTTGTATCATGCTTAAGGAAATGGTTAAAACAAATAAAGAAAAACAAATTATCAACCATGATGTATTGACAAAACGGTACGAGAATTTATGCCCTAAAGAAGGTGAAAATACACTTTATTTAATGCATTCTGATTGGGCAACGTTTGTTGTACTAAAAGACGATAACACACTCTATCGCAAAGACGTTCCAACTGAAACAGGGAAAATTTTAGATCAAGAGGATGGATACATTACCATTAAATGGACAAATTATATTAAGCCTGAAACATATATTAAAAATCAACAAAAAGAGTACAAGTATTCTGAAAAAATAATTAATAAAAACTTAAAAGGAACACGCATATTTGAGGTAAAACATCCTTATTGGGTCGATTTATTTATTATTAATAAAGATAAAACATTCTATCGTGCTTCTACAATAACTGAAACTGGTCGTGTTATTAAAGAAACAAAAAATACAATTGTTATTGAATGGGATAATTGGCCAAATGAAGAAACTTTCACGAAAAAAGAAGATAAATTAATCTTTTTGAAAGATAATAGTGAAGAAACATCAAAAAGTAAGTCAAAAGAAAATAAGAAAGTGAAAAAATAGCCTTTTAATTTCCGCTCCCCCTTTTATCAAAAAAATAAAGGGGGGATTTTTTATGCTTTAAAAATTGTTAAAGAGAAGCTTGTAATAATTTTTCGGTATAAGGGGATATCGGATTTTTTAATACATCTTGTGTTTTGCCAAACTCTTGCATTTGCCCCTCTTTCATAACTAAAATAATATCTGCCATTGACTGGGCAAAACCAATATCATGCGTAATAAATAGATATATAAAACCATAGGTTTCTTGTAACTTGAGTAATAAATATTTCAATTTGGATTGCGTGCTTTTATCTAGTGAGGCCATCACCTCATCTAAAATCAAAATTTTAGGCTTTAAAATCAAAACCCGTGCTAAAGCAATCCGAGCTTTTTGACCACCAGAAAGCTCATGCGGATATCTAGCTAATAATAACGAAGGATTTAAACCCACATCGGATAAAACAGCATCTACCAGTACCTTTCTTTCTTTCAACTTTAAATGGGGCTGATGAATTTTGAGTCCTTCTTGCACAATATCAAAAACCGTCAACCGTGGATTTAAAGAACCAGCGGGATCTTGCATAACCATTTGAATGTCTGACCGTTTTTTTGTTAACTCTTTCCCTTTTAAAGAAAGGAAATCCTTTTTTTCAAGCCACACATGTCCTTTAGCAGGCACAAGACGCATCATCGCATGCATGAGCGAGGATTTTCCAGAACCACTTTCACCAACAATAGCAAGTGTTTGCCCAAGCTTGAGTGAAAAAGAGATATTTTTTACAGCCTGAAAATCCCCATAGGAAACAGAAATATTTTCAACCTGCAAAAAAGGCTCCCCTTCCCCTTCATTAAAGGATTTTATTTTTGCTTTTGTCACAAAGGGCATTTTTGTAGATACAACTTGACCCGACTTCATCACATAAACCCGATCTGCCATTTTACGCACAATCGCTTGATCATGTGTAATAAATAAAATCGCTAATTTTAATTTTTTTTGCAACCGCTTTAAAAGGGCCAAAATTTCTGCTTGAACAGTCACATCGAGTGCGGTTGTTGGTTCATCTGCAATCAACAAAAAAGGCCTTGCTGCCAATGCCATAGCAATCATCACTCGTTGACGTTGCCCGCCAGAAAGCATATGCGGATAAGAGTGATAAATCCGTTCACAATCAGTCAATTCCACTAAATTTAAAAGACGAAAAACCTCCTCTTTTGTCGCTTTTAATTGATGCAGTTTTAGCACTTCCATAATTTGTGCCCCTGCCGTATGTAAAGGATTTAAACTCGTCATCGGCTCTTGAAAAATCATACTGATTTTACGCCCGCGGACTGTTTGCATTTGCGTTTCAGAAAGTTTCATCAAATTTGTCTTTTTGAGATAAACATCACCTTTATACTTAGCATTACGGTGCAACTTTAAAATACTTTGAGCAACCGTTGATTTACCCGATCCACTATTACCAATCAACGCCACAAATTCAGCAGGTTTAACCGCAATTGAAACACCTTTAACCGCTTGAAAATTCTGAAAAGAAACATATAACTCTTTAATTTCTAGCAAATTATGCATTCTTATTCTCCTGATGTGGATCAAACGCATCACGCACCCCTTCCCCAATAAAGATAAGCAAGGAAAGTAAAAATGTCATGACAAAGAAAGCTGTCAACCCAAGCCATGGGGCTGAAAGGTTATCTTTACCCTGCCTGATTAACTCCCCAAGTCCAGGCGTTCCAACAGGTAAACCAAACCCTAAAAAATCAAGTGCTGAGAGTGAAACAATCGCTGCTGATAGCATAAAAGGAATGTATGTAATCGTTGCCACCAATGCATTAGGTAAAATATGACGCCACATAATCATAAAATCCCCTACGCCTAATGTTTTAGCCGCTTTTACATAATCAAGACCGCGTGTTTTTAAAAATTCAGCTCTAACAACACCCGTCAACTGTGTCCAACTAAACAAAAGTAAAATAAAAAGCAAGCTAAAAAAAGATGGTTTTATCAAACTTGAAATAATAATCAAAATAAAAAGCTGAGGTAATGAGGACCAAATCTCTAACACACGCCCAATAATTAAGTCAACCTTACCCCCAAAATAACCCTGCAATGCCCCTACAAAAATTCCAAGCACCGCCGAAAAAAAGGCTAATGCAATCCCAAATAACAAACTCACCCTTAATGCATATATAAGTCGTGCCAAGACATCTCTCCCTTGATCATCTGTCCCAAGTAAATGCTTTTTACTAGGGCGTGCAGGATACGGTTCAAGCGATGTATAATCCACCGTATCATAGGAATATTTAATCGGTGCATTTAAGACGAAAAGATTATTTTTAGCAATATATTCCTGTGTAAACGGATCTGAAAAATCAGCCTTTGTTGGTAATTTCCCCCCAACCATTTCATCAGATATAAATTCAAAAACAGGGAAATAAACCCGCTTTTCATCTATTAAAATCAACGGCTTATCATTTGCCAAAAGAGGTGCTAGAAGCGAAAGAACAAAAACAAATAAAAACAGATACAATGAAAATCTTGCCTTTTTATTTTTTTTAAATGCTTCAGTTCTTTTCTCACTCAACAAACGCATTAGCTCATCCTCTTTTCAAAATGGATCCTCGGATCAATCAGCGTATAGACAAAATCACTAATTAAATTAAGAACCAAGCCAATTAAAGCAAACAGATAAAGTGTGCCAAATATTACAGGATAATCCCGATTTTGGACCGCTTCAAAACCCAGCAATCCCAATCCATCGAGTGAAAAAATAACCTCAATCAACACAGACCCTGTAAACAGCATCCCAATTAAAAGAGATGGAAATCCCGCAATCACAATAAGCATGGCATTACGAAATACATGGTTATATAAAACCTGACGCTCACTTAAACCCTTTGCCCGTGCCGTTGTGACATATTGCTTACCCAACTCATCTAAAAATGCATTTCTCGTTAAAAAACAAAGACTTGCCAATCCACCAACAGTTAAAGATAGCACAGGTAACGTAATGTGACGCAAATAATCAACAATCTTTTCACCCAATGAGAGTTCATCAAAATTATCACTAACCAATCCTTTTAAATAAAACCAATCAAAATATTCACCCCCAGCGAACACAACAATCAAAAAAATTGCAAGTAAAAAGGAGGGAATAGCATATCCAATGGTTAGGAAAAACCCACTCACCCAATCAAAAGGGGTATTTTTTTTTACCGCTCTCTTTACCCCTAAAGGAATAGCAATCAAATAAATCAATAAACTTGAAAACACACCCAATGAAATTGAAACGGGCATTTTTTCAACCACTAAATCAACAACCTTTTTGTCTTGATAAAAGCTATTGCCAAAATCAAAGGTGAGATAATTTTTCATCATTAAAAAAAAGCGTTCTAAAGGCGGTCTATCAAAACCAAAACGCTTTTCAAGTTCAGCCCTCAGTTCCTCTTTCAACCCCTGTGTTCCACGATAAGAAGCACTAAACCCCTCACTTTTACCACGAGTAGAGGCTGTTAAAGCACCCGTTCCAGAAATACGGGCTGTTGCATCGGGGGTTAAGCCTGTTTCAAGCTTCATCATCATTTGTTCCACAGGGCCACCAGGTGCCAGCTGAACAAACAAAAAATTCAGTGCCATAATACCAAAAAGTGTCACAGGTATCAGCAAAAGCCGTTTTAAAAAATAGGATTTTAACATAACAGACATATTGCCTAAAAAAAAACAAAAAATCAAGCCCTTTTTCACCGAAAAAGAGCTTAAAATTTTAAAAGAATAAAATTATTTTTCGTTAAAGACAGGTATCTAATGCTTCAACAATCCCTTCAGTCAAAATGGTTGTCATATCATCAATTTTACGTTCATATTCCTCCGCTGAAAAACGAGGCAAAACAGAACACATCACCCGCAACCGCAAAAAATAATTTTTAAAATTAGCTAATAAAAGCGTATTTGAAACATCCTCATCTTGCCCATAAGCACCATAAAATTTAACACCAGATGTTTTTAAATTACGTTGTCTTAAAAAGGGAAAGGTTGTTTTATCTTTCAACTCACGCAACACCTTATTATTGCTTAAACGACCTTGATTATCATGATAAAGGGTCATTTTTGCACGACAAAAAGAGTTTTCATATTGTTGAGAGAACCCCTTCCCTTTTTGAACAGATTCATAGTTCCAAAACGCATCAACCAATGGGCTTTTTGAAAAATTTAAATCACGCATATCTTGGCTAATTAAAATAACAGGAGGCATTCCCAATAAGCAGGCAGAAATCCGTTCATTTGAAAAATCATCTGCCATTGCTCGTTGGTTTAAAAAGACAACCCCAATTAATAAAAGAGCAGATATAAGTGCCTTTTTCATCAAGCCCTCCATCGATTATAATTGTGTTTGAGCGATACCCCAAAAATCTTCAACCTTTAAGCTGGCACCACCAATTAAAGCACCATCCACATTTGGGACAGACAAAAGCTCTTTTGCGTTACTTGGCTTTACAGAGCCACCATATAAAATACGCATACCATCAGCAATATCTTGCCCCAATAAAGCGGAAATTTCAGCCCGAATGGCGGTGTGCATTTCCTCTACATCAGCCACAGAGGGAACTTTACCCGTACCAATTGCCCAAACAGGCTCATACGCAACCACCAAATTTTCAGCCGTAGCTGTTGATGGAACGGACTCTCTGATTTGACGACAAACAACGGACAAAGCCTCGCCAGATTCTCTTTCATCCAACGTTTCACCAACACAAACAACAGGGATAAGCCCTTTTGCAATCGCATTAACCGCCTTTTCCCGCACGACAAGATCCGTTTCATGACGCATCGCACGACGTTCAGAATGGCCGACAATAGCGTATGTTGCCCCTAAATCATCGATTTGAGCCGCAGAAACATCCCCCGTAAAGGCACCGAAATCCTTTGGTGCTAAAGAAACATCTTGAGCCCCCAACGCAACGCCATTATGTGGCAATTCAGCAATCAAACCAAGCAAGCTCATCGGTGGACAAATAAGAACATCAAAATCACCTTTTTCTTTTGCTGCCATATCAAAAACAGCCTTAGCCAAAGCAATACCATCTTGCTTTGTTTGGTTCATTTTCCAGTTACCAGCGATTAATTTTCTTCTCATAAAAACCTCCTCAAATACCAATAAAATTAAAACAAAATGTACATAAAAAAACCATACATTATAAGTGGGACTTTAACATAAATAAACGGCTATTTCAAGGACTATCTTAAAAAAGGAATAAAAAAAATCCCCTCACAAATTGCAAGGGGATTCAGCCTCCAACAAAGGCGTTAACGGTCTTGATTACCTATATTTTGACGATTGGCAGCAATTGCTTGATTTATTTCTTTTGCAGAATAAAGTTGCGAATTATTTGCCAATGTGTCATTCGTTGAATCATTGGTTGTACCAGAATTATCTGTATTGGTATTATCATTGCCCGTATTGGTATTCTGGTTGGTGTTTTGGTTGGTGTTTGTATTAACCGCTACAGTTGAAGATTTTTTATCATCCTTATTAAACCAACCGCCTTTTCTAAATGAAAAGAAAGTCAGTGCTGCAATAACCAAAATACCAAGTGTCCACCAAATCCATTCTTGATTGCGTTGCCACCAGGATTTTTCCTGCGACCCATCATGTTTGGCATGTGCAACAGAATCAATTGTTGCCTGTGTAACAACACCTGTTTTTTCATCTAAATCAGTTGGGGTAACTTGTGGTGGAAGTTGTCCAGGAATGGTAACATCTGTTGTACCAGCTGTGGGAGGTGTATTGCCCCCTGGGGTTCCACCTGAACGACCACCTTCTTTTGGTTTTTGCGTTTGATTTAACGTGCTTAACTCGCTTTGGTATTGCCAATTTGCCTGCGATAAGACCTTTTGTTGATTCTTAAAGGCTGTTTCCGTCAAAGCATCTTTATAATACCCCTCAAGCAAGCCTATCAATTGAGATGACGTTCTAGCAAGGTCTTCCAAAGCCTTTCTTTTCTCATCAGCTGAAATATTTGGATTAACAAGCTTTGCTTCAAGTTCGTGCAATTTAGTATATGCGGCTGCAATTTCGCTCTCTTGTTTTGCTTTTAAAGCATCGTTTTTTTGGTCTTCGCTACGCTGTTCTTCTGGCACATTAGCAATAGAGCCATACGTTTTCCCATGTAAGATTTGCCACTGCCCTGCTGATTCCAAATACCAAGTAGCGAGTGTTACATCCTGGCCACGGGCGAAATCTGGTTTTTCAGCAGGATTTTCTTTATCACCCTCATCTGCACCTGACAATTGCTTGACAAGTGCATCATAGGGAGTTTTAATATCCTTTTTATCCTTTCCTTCAACAGCTTTCTCCGTTCGCCATTGATTTTGCAGATCTTTTGCTTTATTAAGTGCTTGGGTTTTTAAGGCTTGTGCATTCTCTTTCTTTTTCGCCTCATCCGCATCCGTTGCCATCTTGTTAATAACAAGTTCAACCACTTGATAATGCCCCGTTTTTATGGCTAATTCGATTACCTTATCTTCATCAACCACTTCAATTGATGCCTCTTTAAGAACGGTGTTTAATTTTGAAATTGGGCTATCCGTTTTTGCCTCATCCCCCAACTCTTTTTTATTCCCCTCCGTATCGATGGCTAGGGCTGTCAATTGGGCCACAAGTTCATTTTTAGAAATTTGCTTTTTATACGCTTCTTCAAGCATCGCTAAAACAGCTTTGCATTCTGGTGTTTCACCCCTTTTTGCATTAGCAATCATTTTATCATTAACAATTGCACCTTTTGCAATGAGTTGCTTTACACTCTCAACATCCGCTGAAATTGTAGCTACCATTAACAATGCGACTTTTTTATTTGGCTCATTAGCATCTGGAACAATACTCGTATTAGGATCCACACCATTATCTATAAGCGTCTTTATTGCACCTTTCGTCTTTTCGGAGTCTATTTCTTTCTTTTTAAGTTCCTCAGCTATTGTTTTTACCGAAACAAGTACATCCCTTATAGTTTGATATTCTTTTTGTTGTGGATATTTCGTTGCTAAAGCGTTTACATTAGCAATCATTTTATCATTAACAATTGCACCTTTTGCAATGAGTTGCTTTACACTCTCAACATCCGCTGAAATTGTAGCTACCATTAACAATGCGACTTTTTTATTTGGCTCATTAGCATCTGGAACAATACTCGTATTAGGATCCACACCATTATCTATAAGCGTCTTTATTGCACCTTTCGTCTTTTCGGAGTCTATTTCTTTCTTTTTAAGTTCCTCAGCTATTGCTCTCTTTGCAGCCTCTATCTTTTGATTATTAGTAGTCATCCCATCCTCCGTAAACGCTTTTTATAAAATCATTATATAACTATTATATATGATAATAAAGCAAGCGTCAACACTTATTTATAACCCATTTAAATTTAAAGACTTTTAAAAAATTTAAAGACCCCTTACAAATTGCAAGAGGTCTTTAAATTGTTAAACCATACCTCTGTCTTTAGATGATATCAATGATTCAACAGCACTATCCTCAGAGACCTTCCCTTTCGAATTTTCCTGCAACAGTGTGAATATATCCATACCCTCAATATTTACCTTATTTTCTTTTGAGGAGTGAGAGGATGTTTGAGTTTTCTCACCATCATCTTCTTTTTGGGGCTGAGAGACAGATGCTGGAGGTTGTCCCTCTGACCGTTCATTTAGAGGCTTCCACCCTTGTTTTCTAGCCTGTTGTCCAATTTTTTGCAATTCTAACATTAACTTCTGACTTGCTTGTGTATCTTTTCCAACTTCTCCCGTAAGGACATTATAGAGAATCCCGCACGTTCTTTCATCAGGATCTTTTTGTTCTAAATAGTACTGTAAGCCATCTTTAACACTCGGATTAGAACGAAGTTTTTCAATTGCCTCGTTTTTGCTACCAACCCCCGAAGCATCCAAAAATTCAGAAACTTCCGCCAAATTATCACATCCTATTGCTTTAGCAATTCCAATCCCCGCAGTACCAACAGAAGATAATGCACAAAGACCATATAAAATCACCCCCCATTTTCCTCCTTTTGGTTTCACAGACGCCCTAGCTGCTCCTATTGCTTTTTGAGGAGCTCTCGTCCAACTTTTCGTGTACGATGTTACACCTCTAACTTGTGTTGTCTTAAATCCTTTTGTTGCCTTTTTAATTGTGTCTTCCAATCCTGAGAATCTAGTCGGATTATTTCGTATAGATTTAAATTCATCAGACAAACCAGCTTCATTTACTTGTTGCAATTTATCCCGAAATGAATCAAGATCTAACACTTTTAATTCATGTGTGGCAACACCATTACTTGAAACAGAGGTGGTAGACAACACACTTTCTGGAATACCGCTTTTTACTAAACTCTGTTTTACTTCATTTAAATCATCGATTGAAGAAAAAGAGAGAATTCTACTCGATGGTTCAACTAAAGCATGTGCACATAAATTATCTATTGCACCAATTGTCTTGCCTTGGAACGTTGTAGAAGCACATGCATTATTAGTCTGAACTAATTGAAGATCAAGAACTTTAACTTTTTCACCTGAGCAGGCAATTGCCCCTTCTGGAATACCTAATTTTTTTAGTGCCTCACGCATCTGGTTAGCCTCTTCCGCAGATGAGAGAGAAAAATTACGATACAACTTAGATTTATCTTTTAAATTTTGAAATGTTTTATCATTGAGAACCGCAGTATATAAGTTTTTCATATCATCTGATAACACAGTTGTTTGGGGTAACTTACCATAAGCATTCTTAACATCTTGAGACAATTCCTTCACAAAAACCTCCGCCCTAGCATCACCAAATTTACGACCCACCGTAATCCCAGTTGTAACTATGACACCTCCTAGAGCACCATATATCAGTGGATTTTTGTCTTCCCACCCATGCACACGATGTATTCTCTCTATCGCACTCTCTAAATTTGCAAAATCGATATTATTACTCATTTTAGCCTCCTTTTTAAATTAAAAAATTAACAGTATACTTTCAGTTTAACATAAAAAATTAATCTTGCAAATAAAAAATTACAACCTCTTAAAATTTAACGTTCTTTTTCTGCAGGGGGGCGAGGCATCCCTTCCCCAACTGGTTGTGCGTTTACCCCTATTTTTGATGACACATTGGGTTGTACCATCTGAACAGGGTTTTCCAAACATTGTAAAATTTGCTGATATTTTTCTTTATCCGTTAATGAAGTATCCTCTGCATCAAGATATGCTCTCAATCCATCTACCCACGCCCGATCAATATTTGCCCCATTTGAAACAAGCATTTTAACAACATCCGTATATCCAAATTCTATAGCAACGGCCAATGGTGAAACAGCATCTCGTTGTCCATCTTCATGCATGACTATATGAACGGCATTTATATCCGCACCCTGAGCTATCGTTTCTTTTATTTTATCAAGATCATGTTCTTGTACTGCCCGTAACAAATCAGAATTTAACGCATACTTTTTTAACAACATATATTGTTGTTTTTTTTGAGGATCTTGTTCATTTTTAATCAATAAATTAAGCGATTGAAACAATGTTTGCTCTTTTGTCATTGGGATATTATTATTTAAAATTTCTGTCTCAACAATTTCCTCAATCGATTTACCCTCATATTGCATTTCAAAAATTTGTTTAGACAATGACCGATGATTTTCAAACGCTTGAAGGAGGGTTTCTAAACGGGTTTGAGCTTGATCTGCCTCTATCATCACATCCCAAGCGGTTTGGGGATTTTTATCTTCCTTTACACGCAAACGAACGCCTGAAACACGGGCTGAGGGTTGCGGTTCCACCACATTTTTACCATCAATCATTGATAAATCAGGTTTTCCATCCTTACCTACCCAGCCATTTTTTTGACACACGATTGCAAAATCTGGTGCTTTTGACAATCCATTTATCAGTTGCAGACAAACATCTTTTTCAGCCAAAAACTGTGCCGCTAATTGATAATCGGTTACCCCCAACGTTCTTGCCTGTCGCACAACATCAACCCGATTGGGGAATATTTTTAGCCCATCTCTTAAACCAATAGCAGATTTCCCCTGAGCATACATATATACCGCCTCTTGAATACCTGCACCGTCATATATACTAAGTGGATAGACACGAAAACTAGGGATGTTTTTATTAACCTTTCTATACGCTTGATGATAATCAGAAAAGGATTTTATTTTTTCATCACACAAAATTGATAACTGTTGTTGTTCCTCTTTAGTTATAACGCCTTGTTCTTCTTTTATTTTTAATAATGTCACTTCTTGGGCTCTAAATTGTTCAAAATAACTTTTACCCAATATCGGTTGAAGCAAAAAATCCTCATGACGTTTACCCACACTTTCATCACCTAATAACGCTTTTTGTGTATCTATCAATGTATATCCATATCCTTCATGTCTCAAAAGGTCATGGTTACTTTGTATAAAGCCCATTCCAAAAGGATCACTTTGTCCAATGGTTCTCGAGGATAAAAATTGACGCACGTCTGCATCCGTTGGTGCTGAGTTAGTCGTTTGAGCCATCGCAACCATTTGATTAAATTGTTCAGGATTTTCCCTTTGTATTTGCTGTTTTTGTTTTTCATTCAACAGCGTTGCATAAGTGGCAAATTTTAATCTTTCAAATTCTTGTTGGACATAATTTTGTGCCATTTTTTCCATTTCGGCTCTTAATCTTTTACCATCTTCTGAAGAAGTAAATTTCTCATACAATGCTTTGTCTTCATTCTTCATACTTTCAAACCCTTGGGATAATGCTTCTTGAAGGGCTGTTTCCATATCCTTACGTCGCTTTTGAAGGTTGGTTTCAATGGTTTGCCTTTCCTCTTGAGTTAAAGCATCCATATATGGCGACAATTCTTGAAATTTAGTCGATAAATTTTCTATTTCCATTTCAACACGGGTATTGATTTTTTGACACAGTGCATACGCATCATCAAATCTGGTTGCTTTGATATAAGTAAAAACAGGTTCTATTGCCTCAAGCACCAATTCATCAACAACGTACCCAACCACAAAACCAGCAGCAGCCCCCGCCACAGCAACCACAGGCCCCCCAGCAGCACCCACCGTGCCACCAGCCACAGCATACCGTGTACTCAAAGCAACCCGCCCCGCTCTATAAGCTGTAGCAATACCTTGTGCGGCCTTTGTACCAGCAAAACCAGATGGCACCCAAGACATTGTTAATCCAGAAATAAGATGTGCCGTATTAACATTACCAGAAAAATCAGCCACAGAGTTTTGCCCTTGCATGCTTGCGTTTTCTATAGTTGTGGTTGAGCTACCTTTTTTATAAATATTATCATTTATGCGATTATCCCCTAAAGAAAAATAAGGTATCCTCTCTCCAGTCGATTGATATGCATTTTCATATGAATTGATTGCTTGTAACCCCAAATCAATCCGTTGCATTCTACCATAAATGGTATTAACAGCATCAGTTGCCTCTCCAGTCTTTTGAGATATCAAACTTGGAACACTTGTATAAACAAAAGGCTCTGCATCCAACCAAGAAACCGAATCAGTCTGTTGCATATAATTAGAAATATCGCCCCATCTGTGTGAATGACTTATTAAATGAAACAAATAATCATAAGCCACCCCTTCTGGCACCAAATCTTTTATAACGTCTTCAATATCAGGATTGACCTGTCGCACCAAACCAGCTGCATGTTTTTTAAATGTACCGTATCCTTGAAATTTTGGTTGCGGAAGGCCAGAACTACCCAATGCATCCATATAATAATGCATCGCAAATGCGGTTTCAATTTTTGTTCGGTTGAGTTCATTAATCTTCTTCACAGCCAGTGCATCATCTTCATCATGCATTGGCGTTTCTTGTGCCTTGGTAGTGAGTACCCCCGTTTTCATGGCAAAATCATAAAAAGAATTAACTTGATAAACGTATCTAAAGCCATCTCTATCCCTAGCAGACAAGATACGTTGTACCTTTTTTTCAGCATCGGTTAAATTGTCTTTTTCAGCCAACGCCTTAAGAGTTCTTTCCCTAAAATGGCGAAACAAATCAGCAGATGGAACCGCTTTTTTATAAACTTCCATCTCACGATCAATTGTGCCATTTCTAAAGGTTTCAAAAAATGCGTCCCTTTGTTCTCCATCAGGGAAATAATGAAAGCCAACATCCATTGCCCAACGATCACGAGACAAATTATAAACTTGTGCCCCAGAGATGAGATCTGCCTCCATTTGCAAAATGCCCACTTTTGAGGGAAACCCTGGGATAGAATAATCCATTTCTTGCAATGAGATTGTTTGAATTTTTTTCTCATCCTGTAACAATTGAATTATCTCATCAATTTGAGATGTAGGGCGACCTTTTTTTTCATTAACAGATTTTATCATCTTTGCAATATCAAGTGCCGTTTCACCATTTTTATTTTTAATATCCAAATCCACACCATGTTCTAGCAGAATTTTAAGTGCCATAACATCCCCCTCAACCACAGCCAACATAGCTATTGTTAAGTCATATTCTCCCTCTTTTAAATTTGGATCAGCCCCTGAAAACAAAGCTTGGCGAAATGCTTTGTAATCCTTTTTTTCCAACGCTGTTCTTAAATCTTGATTTAAATAATTCGTCATTCATCCCCCTTTTAGATGGTGCGTTATTAGCCCTTATTTTAATAGTTTATCATCAAAATGGGAGGTTGTAAAGAATTTTATGTTATCGGGCAGAAAAACCCACCCTTTTGTCTGCATTGAAAAAAAAGGGGTTAAGTGCCATTTGATGAATAAACAGACTAAAGAGAAGAAAAGGAGTTTTTATGAAGAAAATATTATCACTTTCAACAGCTATATTATTGGTATTAAGCCACCAATCCGTTAACGCTCAAACATTTATAGAAGAAAGTGTCACGCTTGCCCCATTGATGGGGACTGTGGCGGAGGAAGAAACGTATCAATCCCTTGCCGAAGCGACAAAAAAACACGCAAACGGACTTGCAAAATCTGTTCATACCCGTCAAGCACAGAGTAAAGCACTCTTAAAAAAGCACCCACATGCACCCTATTCTTGGGGCGCTGAATACACAAAGGCAAAACAAGAATTTACCAATGCAACGGGTATTTCTTACACCATTGATGCTTCTGTTTTAGGGCAACGTGGAGCACCTAATGGCAAAATAACCCCTTGGCAGACACAATATTATGGTTCACTGAATTGGGATTTATTTAATTCTCCTACTTTTGGTGCTGGTTCGGTTCAAGTGGCTTATACGCTTGTCAGATATTGGAATCAAAACGCCTCTATTTTAGGCAATAACATCGGTATTGCAACCAGCTTGAATGATTATACTGAAAAGGCAAATTATTTTGACCAACTCTCTTATACGCATCAGTTTGCTGGAGCAATGAAGTGGCTCAGCGTCACAGCTGGACAATTTCCCCTCTACAACTTTGATGGGACAACGTATAACTCTAATCAGCAAATCAATTTTATCAATGAAGCACTTTCGCAAAATCAAACAAGCCTCTATCCGTCTGCGGGATTGGGTGCTTATATCACAGCAACGCCTAACCAATATGTGAGCTTTTCAGCTGGCTTGCAAGACGCAACCAATGTCAGCGGGGATCGAATCGCCTCCTCTCACTTTAAGGATAAAAAATACACCCCCTTTATTAGTGCAACACTCTCACCTAATACACCGCTTGGTGCTTTGCAACTCAGTGTGTTGCTCTATCACCAACCAAGTGTCCCAGATCAAGTAGGCGATGCCAAAGGCTGGAGCTTTAATATCCAACAAAATATTGGTAAAAAATGGGCGGTTTTTGGACGTATTAATGGTGTCAGCAAGGGAATAAATGGTTTTGAGCAATCCTATGTATTAGGTGGGGTTTATAACAATCCACTTAATCGAAATGCTCTCGATCAAATTGGTCTTGCTCTGGCGGTTAACAAGATAAATAAGGCATATTTTGATGAGAATAATCGCTCAGTTGAAAACGTGTTAGAAGCTTATTGGGCCTGGGGGATTTCATCTTTTGTCACCATCACACCTGATGTGCAATTTTATATCAACCCTGCCCTCAATCAAAAATCAAACACAGCAACAGTAGCCTCATTGCGTGCAACATTTATGTTTTAGGGATTGCTGGAATTTAAAAAAATTAAGGGGGAATATATGCTGGATAAGTTGATTAAAGCAATAAGTTTCATCTTTTTTTTAGCGGCAATGTGGCTGATAAAAAAAGAAATTTCCCTTGTCGGCTGGCAAAAACTTTTGAATATTATCGGCACAACACCCGTGTTTATGATTGGATTAGGAACTCTCATAACCCTTTGTAATTATGTGATTTTATCAGGATATGACTTATTAGGACTTAATTATATTCAAAAAAAACTGCCATTTTTAAAGGTTCTTCAAATGTCAAGCGTTGGTTTTGCTATTAGCAATTTAGCGGGACATATTTATGCCTCTGGCGGAGCGGTTCGATATCTGTTTTTAAAACCACTTTTGTTCAAAAAGCGAGACATTTTTATGCTGATTTCATTTGAAACGCTCACCATTTTGCTCGGGTTAGCTTTTGCATTTGTGGTGGCGATTTTTTTAGAAACAATAACGGGAACGCTTAAAAATTATCACTATCTTTCATTGCTTTATTTAAGTGCGTTCTTAATTGTGACAGGCTTTTTGTTTTATTTTGAAGAAATTGTCAAAAAAGGACGGTCTTTTTTGGTTGGAAGGTTTGTTTTAAAAGCACCCAATACCAATCAAACACTTTTAGGTATTGTCATCGGATTTTTGGATTTTATGACAATGTTTTTGGTGTTTTATACGTTTTTAGATTACTTTTTAGAGGTTCATTTTATAAATGTTTTTATCATTTTTACAACGGCAATGGTCCTTTCATATTTATCCCAAGTACCTGCGGGGATTGGTGTGCTTGAAAGTTTATTTATCATTCTATACCCGCATGGAACGATAGAAAAAGGAGGCATTTTAGCAGCTTTCGCTCTCTATCGTGTTATTTATTTTATCCTACCCTTTTTATGCGCTAGTCTTTATATCGGATATAAAAAATTGAAAGCATAAAAAAAGAGGTGTCCATCTTTTGAACACCTCTTTTCCTTGAAAAAACAAACTAATCCATCATATCAATGACGATAATTTCATCAATCACAGGTTCATTTGTTTTGGGATCAATGGAATAAATCACTTCAACAAATTCATTGACATCAACTTCGGCTGAATCAGCTGAGCGTTTTTGTTCTTTTTGATAATATTTTGTATTTGGTGTCATTTTAAGCTCTGTTGCAGAGGCTGAATTGGTTGGTTGCACATGGATTATGTTATCCTTTTTTGAAACAACTTTACCAGAAATTTCAGCAGCATTCGCATGCATCACAGCAAAAGATAGCCCAAACGCAAAAAGTGGTAATAAAATTTTTTTCATTCTTATCTCCTTTTTTTTTAAAATTGAAAGTCAACACAAAAAATATGGTGTTTAAAGAAAAAGGCTCAACCCCTACAAAAGAATGTATCTCATTGATTTTAAAGACAAAAGAATTATATCTTTAAAGCTTAACTTTAAGCAATATTTTAATGAAAACATTTTATTTTTTTGGAGGAAAATATGACAAATGAAAATAAACTTATTCTCGGTACCAGATATCCAACACTTGCTTTTCACACGGGTGGAGCGGGACAAGCTCAAGATGGTATTCCACCACAGCCATTTGAAACATTTTGCTATGATTCGGCTTTGTTAGATGCCAAAATTCAAGATTTTAACGTTGTCCCTTATACATCGGTTCTTCCCCCTGAATTATTTGGCAATATTGTGCCTATCGATACGGTAAAAGACCAATTTAAACATGGGGCCGTTCTTGAAGTGATTATGGCTGGAAATGGTGCAAAACGTGAAGACCACAAAGCCATCGCTACTGGTGTTGGCATCGTTTGGGGCAAAGACAAACAAGGCAACTTTTTAGGTGGCTGGGCTGCTGAATATGTAGAATATTTTGACACCTTTATTGATGATGATATCGCTAAGGCACACGCTGAAATGTGGCTCACAAAATCACTCAATCACGAGCTTGAACTGCGTGGTGTTGAAAAACACAGTGATTTCCAATTCTTTCACAACTATGTGAATATTACTGAGGCTTTTGGATATTCATTAACAGCTCTTGGATTTTTAAACTTTGAATTTGCTCCAGCTGTTCAAATAAAAAAATAACGTTTACAAAAGCGGTGTTAAAAAACCGCTTTTTTAATTTAAAGGAGAAAATATGTCTAAAATACAAAACAAAGATATGACAAATTCTTCAAAACTTGGCATTTTTGGGCTAGCAGCTATTGTGGTGAGTTCTATGATTGGTGGCGGTATCTTTTCCCTGCCCCAAAACATGGCACAAAGTGCTGCTGTTGGTGCGGTGATTTTAGCTTGGCTCATCACAGGGTTTGGCATGTATTTTATTGCAAATACCTTTCGCATTTTAGCAAATGTCAAACCAGATTTAACCGCTGGTATTTATATGTACGCCAAAGAAGGATTTGGTCCATTTATGGGCTTTAATATTGGATGGAGCTATTGGCTGTGTCAAATATTTGGCAATGTTGGCTATGCTGTCATTACCATGGATGCGTTGAATTACTTTTTCCCTGGCACATTTAGTGGTGGGAATAATCTCAATTCCATTATTGGTGGTTCAATTCTCATTTGGTTTTTTAATTTTTTGGTTTTGAGGGGTGTCAAACAAGCAGCTTACATCAACCTTGTTGTTACGATTGCTAAAATTGTGCCTTTGGTACTGTTTATCATCATTACAGCAGCGGTCTTTAACTTTGACAAATTTGATTTTGACTTTTGGGGACAAGGCGTTGATGATAAACTTGGCTCAGTTGGCTCTCAAATTAAAAACACGATGCTGGTCACGTTATGGGCCTTTATCGGCATTGAAGGAGCGGTTGTCCTTTCTGGTCGAGCAGATAAGCAATCAGATGTTGGCAAAGCAACACTTGTCGGATTTTTAGGGTGTTTAATCATCTATGTCTTACTGTCAATTTTACCATTTGGCATCCTTTCACAAGCAGAACTTGCCAAAATCCCTAATCCATCAACCGCTGGCGTATTAGAGCATGTGGTCGGCAAATGGGGGAGTTATTTGATGAATATCGGCATGATTGTGGCTATTTTAGCCAGTTGGTTATCATGGACCATGATTGTGGCTGAAATGCCCCATACAATGGCTAAAAATGGGGCTTTCCCAAAGATTTTTGCCCATGAGAATAAAAACGAGTCCCCTAATATTTCACTTTGGGTCACAAGCTTTTTGATGCAATTGGCTATGGGATTGGTTTATTTTTCAAACAATGCATGGAACACAATGCTATCAATCACGGGGGTTATGGTTTTGCCTGCTTATTTTATCAGTGCGCTTTATTTGTGGAAAATATGCGAAGATCATGAATTTCAAAAACAAGCTGGCATTTCAAGATTCACAGCCCTTGTAACGGGATTTTTAGGTTCCATTTATGCGTTATGGCTTATCTATGCGGCAGGATTGAGCTATCTTCTCATGGCGGTGATTTTTATTGCCATTGGGATACCGCTTTATATGATATCCCGACACGAACAAGGAGCAAGGTTCTTTTTTGAAGAAAGAAAAGAAACAACACCATTCATCTTTTCAGATTCAGAAAAAGCCCTCTGTGTAATAATCATTGCAGCAGCACTGGTTGCAATTTATGCCTTTTCACACGGGATTATCACTTTGTAACAAATAGAAAATAAAGGGAAGTCACCTTCCCTTTATTTGTTTTTATGCTGAGCTAAGTAATTTTGTAAAAGGGTTTCATTTTCTTCACTTATATACTGATCAAAAACGGTTTTCCCCCTTGCATCTTTTTTGATAAAATCAATTCCATTACAAGGAGCTGCTTTTTGAGTTATACCGTTTTGTTGGATTGACACACTTGTTGTAAATTATTTTAACTGATCAGCTGTCAAATAACGTCTCGCAACGTGATAAGGCTTTGCACTTTTTTAAATAAAAAAACAAATTATACCCGTTGGTTTTGTATTTTTAAATAATTAGGATGGATAGACAACATCCTTTTCATTTGACGAGGGGTTTGTTGAGTGGGTTGATTTTCTGGCAAGTCATTTCTTTTTTCGTCAGTTGAAGGTTCATTTTCAATATTTAATTTGTCCAGTACCTCAATAAGGTCATTGATAATTTCTTGCTGTAAAATTTGCGTCCGCACTTCAAGACGTGAGCGTGTTATAATATGACGATTACTTTGAGTATTACTTAAATCACCCAAAAACGTTTTAGGTGTTATTTCAGATAATTTTTCATCATCTTTTTCAAGTTGTTGCACCTTTTGAAAAACATCTACCATCATGGGTTGAACCCTGTCAAATTGTAAAGGAGATAACGCCTCACTTGATAGCACAAGTGAACCATTTTTTTTCACATCAAATTCAAGTGCATCAGGCGATATTGCCACATCATACACATCTTGATTTGAATCGATTAAAAGGATCTCAGTCCGCTTCCTCAACATTGAATCAGAAGTTTTCGAAATTTTGATTACCCGATCTAAAAGGGAAAAAATCTCCCTTTCAGCAGTTAATATACGATTTTTCAAACGACTTTTTTTGATAACATTTTTCCCATTATCAGATCTCGTGATACGAGAAAGCAGTCCTTTGGGGTTAAGATCTGAAAGTGTTTTTTGCGTTTCACGGATTAAACAAATATTGCTTGCCACTTCAGCCATTAAAGGGTTGATTTTTTGTTGTTTCATTTTACTCATCGGATAGCTTGTTAAAATGCTTTCACCCGCCAATTCGACATCAAACCCCGTACCATCAGTTGAAACAATAATATCATAGAGCCCTTCCCCTTTTGGTGATACTAAAAGTATTTCAACAAATTTTGGCTCCACAAAAACCTGTGGACCTTCATCCATTGGCTTAATTCCAGAAGCTTCATCCATTGGGTTAATTCCAAAAAGAGAGTTGCATGATTTTAGCTTTATATCGTTAGATGCTGGCTTTTCATCCATTGACTTAACTGGATTAGACGCTTTTTGAACATCAGGCCTTTCTGATTTCTCAACAGATGTTTTTTGAACAAGGGGTGTTTGTTTCTTTTTTTCCGACAGGGATGAATCAGGTTTTGAAACACCCCCACCTTCAAGCAATTCAGGTGGAAGCATCGGCATATCAAAGGATTTATTTTCAACCTGATTATCACACCCTAATAATCCAATAGCAAAAACCGATAATAATAATTTTTGATTCATGAATTCTCCTTTTTTATTTTTGGTGCAATTGTACCATTTAACTATTATTTTGTCAAGTTATTTTAACGCTGTTGAATATTTTTTTATATTCAGCTTTGACAAATAAAAAAATGTGTGATATATAGTGAAAAAAACATCAATTTGAGGATAAAAAATGGCAATTTTAGATTTATGGACAGCAAATGAAATTATGAGGGGTAATGAAACACTTGTTTTTAAAAAAACCATGCTTAAAATCAGCTGTGGCATGGAGGAAGATGAGATTGAAGAATTTATTGAACAGTGGTATAAAATGAACCCGAACGCCCCCGCAGCGACAGAGTAAAATTTCAACAACATAAACACAAATATTTCTTTAAATTTTAATAGGTTAAATAAAGCAATTAATCCGTTACATAAAAGCATAATTTCACGTTAAAAAAGTGCTTTTCAACCTGATTTTGAATAATTAAGAACTGATAAACATTCCATAATTTATATAGAAATGCATGTTCGATATTTCAAGAGACAATAATAAAAATTCCTCTATTTTTTAAAAAAAATTATTCCGCAATAAGGGTACAAAAATATTTTGTTCATACAAGATGAGGCATTTTCAGGCATCATAGCCCAAGGAAATAAAGGGGTGTAATAGCTTTTTTTTTAAAAACCGCAGTGTACAAAAAAAAGGGTACATAAGGTTTTGAAAAAAACGCTAAGATACCCCTTTATTTCCTTGGGGTACAGCCACAGTAGGTTTGATGATAAAGCTCTCGCTCCTTTGCCAACTTGGCACGAAGATCTTCACCACCATTTTTACGCCAGTTTGTTGAGATATAGGGGATATTTTCAAGGGTGGCAATTTGGGTGGCGATGGAGGTCACTTGATCAAAATTTTTGTAACGAGAAACGCCTAAAACAGAGGTAAAATGGGTAAAACCATTTTCTTTTGCAAAAGAGGCTGCTTTTTGCAAACGTAGAGCGAAGCATTTGTCACAACGACGGCCTCGTTCTGGTTCATTTTCAAGCCCTTTAACAGTTTGACACCATAAATCTTGTTCCCACGCTAGGTCGATAAAGGGAACTCCCTCCTCCTCACACAGGCGTTTATTTTCCGCAAGGCGTTTTTGATATTCCTCAAACGGGCGGATATTGGGATTATAAAATAACACAGTAAAATCAGCCCCAAGGTTTTTAAGGCGTAAAATAACCTCAATCGAACAAGGGGCACAACAAGATAAGAGCAAAATTTTTGCCCCATCAATTGGAAGTTCTGGTTCTGTTACACATTTTTTCATAGTGCCTCATTTTAGCAGATTTTAAATTATTTTTCAAGCTTAATAAATTTGGCTTAAAAAAATTTTCCCTAAAAAATATATTGACAAGGGGGGTGTTTTTTGGTAAAATAGTAATTGAAGATATCGTTCAACTTTATTTAGGGAGAATACATCATGATGAAATTATTTGAAAATCGCTGTTTTAAAGTGTTGACATATGTTGCACTTTTTGCAGTTGCTTTTATGGCCACATCTGCACATGCAGAAGTTTTCTCAACAATTACAAGCAAATTAACAGGTACATTCCAAAACGTCCGTAATGTTATATTCATTGTCGGTGGTTTTGGTTTGGTCGGTCTTGGTTTTGCCGCTATTTTCGGTAAAATTAAATGGACATGGCTTGCCGCTTTAGCCGCTGGTTTGGCAATTGTTGCTTTGGCAAGTCAAGTTGTTGACTACGTTACAAAAGATGCATCAGATGCTGGTGTCACATACGATGGTTCAACAATTGGTTCTACACTTGATGGTGGCGAATAACCATTAATCATTAAGAAAAACGCTCCATGTGGCCAGTGGGGCGTTTTTTTTGTAACTAGAAAAGCAGTTCCTGTCCGTAAATTGTTCCTAAAAATATTGATACCTCAATCTGAACTGTTCCCCAAAAGTTGGACAGGAAAAAAAGCCCCCGAAGAATAGAGATAGCAATCTTTAGGGGATTTTTGCCCATCCAACTTTTGAGGTACAATTCATTTACAAAAGAGAGGCTTTTTTTATGGATTTAGAGGATGATTTTGCCTTTGTTTTTTTAGCATTAATCCCCCGCTTTTTTATATTTTACACCTTCAATTTTATGCTTTATATTTATCCTGTTGATTTTTGCCCTTAACAGATGAGAGGCGAGGCTATAAAAAAGCATAATATTTCAACAAGCTATAGCAAAAACAAAAAAAAGAGTGACAAGAATTTGATTTATTGCTACACTGGCATCAGATAAATAATCAAAAGGGGAAAATATGAAAAAACAAGTCATCCATCTCTATCAAAAACTTTTTCAACACTGGATGCGTTTACCACAAAAGATACGCTTTTTATTAGTAGGCGGATATAACACCGTTTTTTCATATGCTTTATACGCTCTGTTCGTTTATATTGGTATGGGGGCACAAGTAGCGTTGTTGCTGAGTTTTGCCATTTCATCCATCAACAGCTATGTAACCCAAAAAATTTATGTTTTTGCAACAAAAGGGAACTATTTAACCGAATACACAAAATGTCTATGCACATGGGCGGGAAGCTATGTGATTAATGCAATTTTGCTTTTCATTTTTATGCAGGCGATGGGGCTAAATGCGTACATCGCTGAATTAATTGTACTCATTTTGTTGACTATATATAGCTATGTCGCATTAAAGTATTTTGCTTTTCGGGGGAAATAGCTTTTTACTTGCCGAAATGGAAAATGTATGTTATCCTAAAAGAGTAGACTTTAGAATAATTGGAGGGGAGCATGCAAATACCAAGCGGACTTATTAATTGGTTGTCAAACCTATTTAAAGATGAAGACGAAAAAACACAACCAGCAATGCCACAAGTAACACCGCCCGTTATGCAATTGCAAGAAATGGTAGAGGATAAAAGCATAGCACCCGCTGAAGCCGAACAAACACTCACACCACCAAAGGTGAATGGCAATTCAATTAGCGAAGTGGTTGAGGAAAGTACCTCTTTACAAGCTCAGATAAAGGAAAGCCTTATCCAACCCCCTGCCCCTACAAAAGAAGAATGTAGAGAAGCACTGCTTAACAGATTTGGATGCATTACTGCCACTTTTGAAGCGAAACCAACAGATGGAGAACGCATCGCATCAGACCCAACAACTGATACACCTCAACGTAAACATGCTGAGCGTTTTTATGTCTGCACCCGTGATGAAAAAGATGGTCTTACCATTGGATATGGCACTTTTTTTACCAAACAAGGTGCTTTGATAAAAGAAGATGAAGAACTCCTTGATATGATTGAATTTGCCGTCTGGAAGGATGAAAAGGGAAATAAGATTATAATCCCAGACGAAAAAAAAGGAGGAACATATACTGAAGAAGTTGTTTCTCTGTCAAGAGAGGAAAAAAAAGAGCTGATTCAAAAGCTTCTTAAAAATATGGGAACCAGAACGAATGTCAATCAAGATAAGCTTGATGAATTTGCCTATCACATCACCGCGACAAGTGCGGACAAGCTTCTCATGTACCGCTTAAAGGAAAAAAATGCCGAATTGCCCCGTCTTGTCGGGGATAAAAGCACAGACCCATTGCTTGAATGGCTCGCAACAGATTTGCATTATCAAGGCAGATTGAAAAGCGAGAATTTAAAACAAATGCTTAAAGAAAATAAAATGATTAAAGATACAAAAAATGGCGTTATAACAGACTATTTAAAAGTGCCAAGTCTTAATAAAGAGGGAGACCCTAATTTACGCCAATTAGGTCGCAGAATTGTGGCTGATTATTATGAAATAATAAAAAAGTACAATTTTCCAGACCACATGAAGGATAAAGAAAGGAAAGATCGTGCTGAACTACTCCATCAATATGTGGCGGGTCATGCAGGGGAAATTTTAGGTGGTTATCATTCAAAACATACCAATATTCCAAATGGTAAAATTTTTATGCGGGAAATTGCCTCTATTGGTGCTATTCAAATTGAACGTGACAGATTGGGGCGAGATTTAACACCTGCTGAAATTCAACAAGCTTGTGAAAAAAGCAAACAACTTTGTGAATCTTATTATTTGACAGGGTCTACTCCAACTCGGGTTGCAAACGCAAAAAAAATGGCCGGCGATGCAAAAAAACAATTAAGCGAACAAAAGATTGCCTCTGCCAAACCAAATGCAGGCAAGACACTTCATTCTGCAGGGAAAAATATCACACAAACGGGTGCGACAAGCCAACCAACGCAGAAAAAAACAAGCCAACGGGTGTAATAATCACAGCATTTTAAATAACCTGTTTATTTTTTTGATGTTTTTGTATTTTTTTGCTTGATTTTTTATTTTTCTTTTTCTAAAATAAAATTGGAAAAGATAAGGAGGACGGTATGCAGGATACAAAACTTACAAAACAGTTCCGTTTAAAGGGGAAAACGCATCGCATTTCAATTAATTGCACCAATGATGCAACGGTTACTTTGGACCACAAAAACAGAGTTAAAACCATGCAAATTAAAGGGACCCCAACCAATGCGGCAGCATTTAACCCTATTAAATGGGAAATTAATGAAGGGTTATACACCTTTAGTAGCAAATCTTAAAAATGATACCAGTTGTCAAGGCGGTATCATTTTTTTTGATTTATAGATAAGAAAATACTTGATTTTTATAAAAAAAAAGTGTATAAAAAAGCGTCCCTTAAAAAAAGGGGCGTTTTATTTAACAATAACAAATTATATCACACATGTAAGGCGGCGTTGTTTGTAAAAAAAAATAAATGTTTTTAGTCATCATTTAAAAGGTATCTCTTTAAAAATAAAAGACATTTCTTTTAACAGGAAAATCAAAGCATTTATCAAACAGCAAATAGACGCTTCCAGTGTAAAAAGAGAACTATTTTTGAGCCAAAGGCTTTAATGCGTATGAATTAAAGTTATCATAAATAAACTCTTTTTATATCTTGCTTTACAGAGGTTTAACTGGAAAAAGAAAGGAAATATTATGTCACTTCCAACAATTACAATTCGTCAATTAATTGAAAACGGTGTTCACTTTGGTCATAACGCTCGTAGATGGAACCCAAAAATGGGACCATATATCTATGGCGTTCGTGAAGGTGTTCATATCTTAGACTTGACACAAACACAACCAATGCTTCAACGTGCTTTAGAAGCTGTCCGCGATGTTGCTGCTAAAGGTGGCAAAATCTTATTCGTTGGCACAAAAATGCAAGCTCAAGAAGCTGTTGCTACAGCTGCAACACGTTGTGGTCAATTCTATGTCAACCACCGTTGGCTCGGCGGTATGCTCACAAACTGGAAAACAATTTCTTCAAGCATCAAACGCTTAAAAGATATTGATTCAAAAACAGAAAAAGGCGAATTAAACGGCTTAACGAAGAAAGAAAAATTAAACATTTCACGTGAACGTGAAAAATTGTTCGCTTCATTAGGTGGTATTCAAAACATGAATGGTCGTCCTGATTTAATCTTTGTGATTGACGCTCCAAAAGAAGAGCTTGCAATCAGCGAAGCTAAAAAATTAGGTATCCCTGTTGTTGCAATTTGTGACTCAAATGCAAACCCAGATGGCATCCAATTCCCAATCCCTGGTAATGATGATGCTCTTCGTGCAATCAACCTTTATTGCGATTTAATCAGTGCTGCTGTCTTAGATGGTATGCAAGCTGAATTAAAAGCTGCTGGTGTTGATTTGGGTGCTGTTGTCAACCCTGTTGCAGAAACAGAAAGCACAAAAGCTTAAGGCTTTTTTATCATCGGAGGGTGGAAACGCCCTCCCCTTACTTTTTATTTTAATTTTTATTTAAGGAGCAAAAAATGGCAGAAATTACAGCAGCATTGGTCAAAGAACTGCGTGAAAAAACTGGCGCTGGTATGATGGAATGTAAAAAAGCATTATCCGAAACTGGCGGTGATTTAGAAGGTGCAATTGACTTTTTAAGAAAAAAAGGGCTCTCAGTTGCTGAGAAAAAAGCTGGTCGTATCGCCTCTCAAGGGTTGGTCGGCGTTGTGGTCGAAGGTAATAAAGGGGCTATCGTTGAATTAAACTCTGAAACTGACTTTGTCGCTCGTAACGCAGAATTCCAAGCTATGCTTTCAAAAATGCTTGGGGCTGCTTTGGCAACAAATGGTGATGTTGAAGCTATGAAAAATGAAACAGCTGATGGAAAAACAATGGCTGATACATTAACAGAACTCATCGCTAAAATTGGTGAAAATATGAGCTTGCGTCGTGCAGCAGCTGTGTCTGTTGAAAACGGTGTTGTCGTTCCATATATGCACACTGCAGTTGTTCCTAACCAAGGAAAAATCGGCGTTCTCGTTGCTCTTGAAAGCACAGCTGATAAAGGTGCTTTGGCAGATCTTGGCAAAAAAATTGCTATGCACATTGCCGCTTCTTCACCTCGTTTCTTAAGTGTTCAAGATGTTGATGCTGATACACTTGCTCATGAAAAATCAATCTATGAAGAACAAGCTAAAGCAAGTGGTAAACCCGCTAACATCATCGAAAAAATGGTTGAAGGTCGTATCCGTAAATTCCATGAAGAAGTTGTCCTTTTGGAACAAGCTTTCATTATGGATCCAGACAAAAAAATCAAAGATGTTGTTGCAGCTGCCGCTAAAGAACTTGGCACAGATGTTCAATTAACAAGCTATGTCCGTTTTGCTTTGGGCGAAGGTTTGGAAAAGAAGAATGAAGATTTTGCAGCTGAAGTTGCAAGTTGCATGAAATAATCTATGACAGCCCGAGCGACACAGCGTTAAAAGCTGACGCTCTAAATGTCAACTATAACAAAAATCGCTGAGTTTAAGTACTTTTGGCTATCGCCATTTTGTCCGTACTAGGCACTCAGCGATTTTTATTTATATTTTACAATTTATAGCTTGCTTTTAACATGGAAACAAACATCTGTGGTTATCGAAGCTAATCTCATGTACGTCTTTGCACACCACGATTGGCTTTTTTTTGCTATGTGCCTCTTTAAAACACCTTATTTACCATCCATCCTTAAGAGCACAGCGTTAAAAGCTGACGCTCTAAATGTCAATGATGACAAAACAATCGTTATCTGGTAAGGTGTGGATGTGCCACCGCAATGGTGGGTGAGCTGGCGGGATGTGGATGAGCCACCGCAATGGTGGGTGAGCTGGCGGGGTGTGGTGGCGTATGACTTCACAAAAAAAACAAGGGGGTATCAAAAAACCTTATACACAACGCTAAACGAGCCATATTGAATAATATGCTTGGGTTAAAAGTAATCTAAATAGCAGGTTAAACAAGCATAATATTAACCGACATAAATAGTCAAAAAATCTTATAACCTCTTGTTTAGAAAGGTCGCTAGCCAGAGCTGAATACCGCCCTTCCCTCCTTAAATAAATGAGAAAGAGATATGATGAAAAGGAGATATCATTGTTCGTGCCAGATTAATAAAAGGCAGGATATAAATCTAGTGTTTGAAAAATGATAACAGCCACAAAAATCTGACAAAGATTCAAAAATGACTGTAGATTGTTAAGATAAACCATATACTAGAATCTAATAAGCAGGTCGCGGTCTTATAAAAAACAAGCCATTGGGCGTTACAAAAAATAAGCAAGTGGAAATGATAAACAACGGGTAATTTGAATATAAAATAATGATATTTTATGTTTTAAGCATCCATTAAAATTTGCATAAAAAAGCTTTAAAGTCCTTTATTTTCAAAGGCTAAATTTATTTTTTACAATATTTTACATCGATTTTCAGGCAAATCTTTTTATCTTTTTGTATAAATACACAAAGATTTTATTTAAAAACATCCGAAAAACCGTTTATCAAATTGAGCACGAACAGCTTATTCCATTTTGCATAACCAAAGGCAAAAACTAACCTGTCTTTCTAGACTTATCTTGTTGAACAAGGGGTCTTTCATCAACCGCCTGTGTGATATCATGCCCTTGATGCGTCAATGATGTTGTAGCTGATACAGATTCAGGTGGGGACATATCTTTATTTTTAGGCTGATTCTGAACCAATTCCCCCCCATTTTCAGCAGAGACAACGACACCATCAGTTGTGTTTAAAGCTTTATCTGCTTGTTCTGGTTTTACCGTAATCGTCAAACCATCAGATGATGTTTGCGTTTCTTGCAACGCAGGAGCATTTGTTGCCGTTATGGTTACCCCGTCCCCTGTTGATGCAATTGCTTGGTTTGGTTTATCATTAAAACAAAGGGCAAATTCTTGTATCAGGTCTGGATGCGACGCCCGTAAATGTGCCTCTAAAACTTTAAAACTTTCTATATCTGCTTCTTTTAAATAGGTTAATGTTTCAATTTTTTGTTCTTTTTGCCCAGCAGAACCCTCTGTTTGTCTTAACCTTGCAACAATATCTTGCAACAGTTCTCCATTTTTTGTACGGTGCCACTCAGGCAAATAAATTTCTAAGTCTTGTGCCAACTGCGGATTATCCATTGACATTTGCACGGCAAGTTTTGTCATAACAGCGGGATTATTCTTTTGCAAAGAGCTGAGGAAATTTTTTTTATCCCTTAAACTTATTTTTTCATCTTTTAACAATGGGAAATCTATCCAATTTTGTGTAACCGCAACTGTATTTGTTGAATCTATTTGAGGTAAGCCATTTGTTGGCGTGGCGAAGTCTTCCTCTTGATTAAAAAGTATTGGCTTTGCCTCACTTGAAGATGTAATCGCATCAACAGGTTGTGGGATTAAATCTTGCGTTGCTTGTGAATCAGATTGCTGGGTTTTTTGTGGGGTTGATTGAGCTATATCTGCAACTGATGATGTTTCACTTTCAGGTACTTCACTTTCAGGTACATTATATGCCAAAACATCCCAAACACCTGTCTTTTCAAAATGATTTTCATTAATATACATTGAAAACCGTTGATAACGAACAGGATCTTGTTGTTTTAAAACAGCTAATTTTTTTTGAACCTCTTGAGATGATTGACCATATGTATCTAACATATGATATACCGTTTCAAAATCAATATCCCTATTCAACAAACAAAGCATAACAATCTCATCTTGCACCTGTTTAGGCTGAACCATTAAAAGCGGGTCGTGAATAATCTCATTTAACAGAGTAGCGGATGTGATCCGAGTATCTGGAGTAAGTTCTCTTGTTATATCTCTTATAACAATTGGATTTGCATCTAATTGATTTAAGATTTCTTGTTTTTTTTCAAACGGGATATCAGGATTTAACAATTTGTTCTTGAGCATATGTGCCCAATCTAAAGCAGTCTGTCTATTCCCATAAAGCATCTGATATACCTGTACTGGAGCAATTTCTTTTAAATACACCATATCAATATTGTTCCCATCCGCAACATACATGTACATTGAAATAAAACGCTGATCATCCCCATATTCTTTATGGTAGCGTTTATTTTTTAATTGTCCCAAATCATCAACTTCCCACTTGTAAGTCATCGCTTGGTAAATTTGGGCTAACCGCTTGTCCTTTTGAGCCAACGCATTAACAATTTGGTTATAAATTGTGGGGTTTCTTTTTTCCAATGCTTTAAATTTTAAAAGCGGTTCGTGCCCTGCAAATGAGGCAAGAGCTTGTTCCACCTTTTTAACAGCTAAATGTGTGGGGACATTCACACCTCTTTCATACAAATTCCAAAAGCCATCAGCACGAGCGGGATTTTCCCTTTCTAACCGTTTCCACGCATCTTCAAATTCTTTTGGTGAAAGAGCGTTTAAAAACTTTATATTTTCATCAGTCATAAAACCCATTGCTCTTACAAATCGTTCATAAATAAGGGTATTTTTATCTGCCACAAAGTTAAGTGGATCCTCATTTTCAGGTTCAGGCAAAGGAGGCGTCTCATCTTTTGGTGCCGCTGTTTCAGCCGTTGGCTCAATTTGCAAGGGAGCTTTTGATTGATCATTTTTTGACTGGTTTAATATCTGTTTAACGCGATCATCAAAAGCAACATTCCTTTCTCGTAAATTTTCAAATTCAGTTGGATACTTTTCTTGCAAATAAGTGACAACCTCTTTCAATTTAGCAAGAGATAATTTATCCTCTCTTAATAAAAAATCCCTTAATTTTGAATAATCACCCGTTTTGGCGAATAAAGTGAACAAATCTTGTGCCACAAGTTTAAAGTCAGCAGATACCCTTTCTCCTTTGGGTAAGAGTTTTTCAAATTCTGATAAAAAGGTGCTATATTTCCCATCAACAAGTTGTTCAGCAAAACGAGACTCTATTTCTTCTATAACCTGACTTTTTTGATTATACTTTGAGGTTTTGATAAATTCGAGTACAGGTTTTAAATCCCCCGTTTCTAAATAGGTAGAAAAACGGCTTAGAACACCCGTTTCAAAAACATAAAAATCGTTAAGGTAATGTTCTTGAGCCTCAGCACCTAATCCAGACACTGATGAAAGCATTTCAGCCATTTGTTCCCCAGAGATAGATGGTGTTTGGCTGACCATATTTTTTGAAACAATAATAAAATCCCCCTTTATCTCAGCTGGGATTGTTTTATCCGCTAAAAAAGCTTTGGCTTTTGTGATATCACCAGCCTTAATCCCCGCCATTGCCTCAACATAACGGGTTAATTGCCGATCTAACACAGGAGCGATCCGTCTAACTTCACTGACCAAGGCAGGGGTATTTTGATAAGCCTCATAAAACGAGGGACCAGTTACAACATTTCTTAAACACGTTTGTTTTGCCCGCTTAGATATTGTTTTATCTTGCAAATAAGCGACAAAAGGTTGAACATCACCATCCCATTTGACCGCATTAAAAAGGATGTTACCTTTTTCAATGTCAACACGTTCCTTTGCCATTTGGGGGAGAAGTCCACGTATCTGCTGTCTTACACTTTCCTCAGACTCATTTTCCATAAAAGACAACAGAACGCTAGGCTTACTCTCCGATACATTCAAAAGGACAGCTTGTTTGACCGCTTTGGGTATTGATTTATCCGTCAGATAATCGGCAAAAGCCTGACTTTTTGATGGATCCTCAGCCAACGCTTGGAAAAGGGCTTCCCCCTTTGCAATCAGAGCCAAAGCCTCTTTATTCGCTGTTTGGGCACGGATATAGCTTTCTTCACACTCGGGGGAGAATTTTTCCCGTGCATAAGAGGCAATTTCCAATCCGTTTTGAGCATCTAATTTTGCCTCTTTAAATGCTTGAAGGAGTGCATTGTATTCTTTTGAAAGTGCGAATATATCTTTCTTTTTAAAATTTGGATCATAACCATATTTTTTTAAAATAGTATCAAGCGAACCAGCCAAAGACAATTCTTTATCAACAATGGCATAATACCTTGTATACAAAATTTGGGCAAGGACTGGATTTTGTGCTGAAAGCTCAGATAAAACCGTCTCAGGTTTATCGCCTTGTCGCTCCATGTAGTAAAGGTAAATAGCTGCTTTTTCAATATTTCGCTTAAGAACAGCAACCCTTTTATTCAAATCAATGGCGGTTTCTTTGTTCTTTTCCCCCTGATAAACAACATTTTCGTGAAATTCTTGCATCTCGTTGGTATCAGCGTTATAAACCATTGTATGAGAATCTAACATACCATTATCAATTAAAGCCTTTGTATCTTCCACATTTTTGTATATCAAGCGGGCATCTTTTATGATAGATTCTTTAAATTGCTCTAAATAAAGCCTCTGCAACACATAAGGAGATTGCGAAGCATCCAATTCAGAACGCAAAAAATGAACCCATGATTTATCCTCAGACGTGCTCGGGCTTGTCAACACCAACCGCATTAAAACTTTTACATTCGATGGAATGGGATATTTAACTTCCAGCTTTCTTAAATAAGGGGCAAATTCTGCGTCTTGGCTTAATGCTTGATACTCATTCGCAAGTGTTGCTAAATTTTTCACATCATCAGGCATAAAATCAGATGCATCAGCAATATGAAATTTTGCCAATTCTTGCAAAACATAAATAGCCCTTTTTTCTTTTACCGTATCCTTTTTCGTAACCATCTTATCTAATTCCTCATCAATATTTTTTTATTATCTTACAAGAACTTTTTTTCAAAAATAGACCCTTGTAACATAAAATTACCCCCGTCCTGACTGTTGTTTCAACACTGGTGTCGGATTGGGAAGATTTGACATACCCTCGCCCACCTGTTGCAACCGATTGTTAACTGCTTGATCTTGCCTGTTTATTGCTTGTTGACGAGAGGCAATTTCAACACCATCACCAACTAATTGTTGAATGTTTATATCAACACCATCCGTTTTAGCCTCTTTTCGCATTATTTCTTTAAAAAGGACAGGGTTTACCTTAACCAAATAAGTCGTTAATTTTTTGTAAAATTCTGGATCCTTTTTTGCAACATCTTTCAAAAGATTGCGTTTTTCACTAAGAGAAAGGGATTGACGCCCCTGACGTGATAATTTTTCAACAACAGTGCCAATCGTCGTTTTAACATGTTCACTATAAATATACTTCGGTGTGTATACGTTAAGAGCTTTTGCCATTTTGGGAGATCTTTGCATCATATCTTGAACAACCATTTGATAAAGTTTGGGATTGCTTTGTTCCAACTGTTTTAAAAATGCTTGTTTTTGAGGGATTTTTTTATCCGATTGGACAAGATACAATTGAAGCATTCGTCTATCTTTTAAATAAGCGATATCTTCTAACCGCATTCCTAAATCTTGTAATCCAAATTTCTGAGATAAACGAGAATTAGCATTCACCAGCAACAGAGCAAGCTGTTGATAAACAAGCGGATTTTTAGTTTTTAAGCCCGCTAGCATCATCTGTTTTTCTTTATCTGTTTTTGTTTTATCAAACACGAGATTTAATGGCGTTTGAAGCTCTTTATTATTCAAAAATTCTTGTTTTAACTGTTTGTAAAGTGTTGGATTTTGTTGTGACAAGCGATCCATCATATATGATAAAGCGATAACCCCATCCTTAACCTCAACGTCTGATAAGAGTTGCTTTTTCTGTGAAAATTGGCGTTCTTGTTCTAAATATGCCATACGAGCTGCAAACAGCTCCTTCGCCTCATCTTTAATGGGTAAAGGCTTTTCTTGTAATTGTTGCAAGAGCTTGGGTTGTTTTTGTTGCAATTCTTGCATTAAATCACAATAAACCAATGGTGCTTTTGCCTGTAAAAAAGAAAGGATTTCCCGTTTCTCACTTAAAGAAATAATCGGGTCATTTAGATAATCTTTATACGCCACGACTTGAACATCAAAAGTACCAATAAGGATGGCACTTGGATTTTTGCGATGATATCGCTCAATCACTTTAAATTGTTTAAAAAGTGTGGGATTTGATTTTTCAAAGGCGGTGCGTATTCTTTTATATAACTGGGGATTTGTATCTTTTAACCGCAAAAAATAGCCAATATGTTGAAAAGTGGTACGCCCTTTAAGTGCCTCCTCCAAAAAAGAGACATATTTGCGAATTGAAATTGGCTCCTTCACACGATAAAAAATTCTTAAAAAATCTACCCAGGTACGCTTTTTATACATTAATCCCCCTCTTTTGCTTAACACTCTTTTATTATATCATACTTTCGTTTTTTAGAGCAATATTTTTTTTAATTTTTCTTGATTTTTTGACAATTTTTTGATATAAAATAATAATATTTTCTTTAAACAAAATAAAAAAGGTTATCAATCGTGCAAGAAACGAATACAAAACGCAATCTTATTCAAGCTGAATTTGATAAACGACAAGCAGGTGCAAAAAAAAGTGAAAAAATGGCTCTTATCATGACGGCTGGTATTGGGGCAATCGCGATTTTAGGGCTAATGGCAAGTTTGCCAAATGGGGCACAAACAAATGATGATTATTTAAAGGTAGCCTCCTCTATTTTATTGGCAAGCTGGGGATATATCAAACATTTAAATATGAAAGCAAATGCACAAAATTTAATCATTTTTAATTCATTAAACAAAAATGAAAAAACGGCTTTATCAGAATTAGAAAAAATAAAAGTTATTGAAAATATTTCCTCATCAAGCGTTATGGCTATGGGAGGGATTATTCTTTCAACAATACCGCTTGTTTTTATGGCTGGCACAGGGCAAATGAACCCAGGTCTTGCCAGCACGACAGGGGCAAGCATTTTGATTGCAACAGAACTCTTTTTAAAACGGATATTTAAACAAGAAAACCGTTTCTTAAAATCACACTTACCAAGTGATTTAATTATCCCACTTGAAAAAAAACCATATCAACGGGATATATAAAATGGCACAGTTAAATACCCTTTCTTCTATTACAAAAACAGACCCAATTGATGATAGCCGAGTTCAATATTATATCGAACAAGAAATTCAGTCACAACCATATCTGTCTTATATCATTGCAAATCAAAAAAAGGTTTTGCAATTTTTAGCCATCAGTGCGGGACTTTTAAGTTTAGGTACGTTGGATAGCAAACACACAATGAATGGAAAGTTGACTTTTTTAGGATTAGCTTGTTTAACAGGCGTTGCCTCTTTAAGAGCAAAAAGGCAACAGTTAGAACAAAAAATTGATATTTTTGCCACCGCATCAGAAAAATTTGCCATGTATGAAATTATCAATTCAGAACCAAAGACGCTCTCATTCGTCAGCGGTCAAAAATATATTTATCGCTTTAAAAGCATCCAAAACCACAACAAAAACATACATAAGGTTCAGCTCGTAACCAGTGTGGCAACAACTGGGCTTTTAAGTGCTTTTTTCTTTGACAAAATAGATGCAGGTGTAACACTTATGAGTGCTTCTATGGTATTAACCGCCAGCAATATTGCACAGCTCATCAACGCAAAACAAACCATTAAAAAAGTGAAAAGCACCTTTTTAAACGGAACCTTACCGCCTTTTTTAATAGAACAACGGACAAAAGAATAACCTCATGAAAAAACAAAAACCTCTTTTCAACTCGGAAATAGAAGAAAATAATTTTTACTTTGATTATCAATCAAGGATTAATCAAGAATTTGCAAACCCAGACAAGTTGGAAACAGACCGTTTTTTTGTTGAACGTAAATTATTGCAATATTTGGCTGCTTTTGGGGCGATTTACACCTTTTTCACGCAAGATAGTCGATCTGGTGCTGAAAACACGGTTCTTTTATTTTCATCCGCCTTATTTGGAGGCATTTCTTATTTGAGAGAAAGCCGACAAAAGAATGAAAAGATTTTTTCTCTTTTTAACAAGGCCCATTTTGATTTTTATCATCAGGAAATAACAAAAAGAAATTTGATATCTGATAAAATTCGTCTTCTCAACCAATCTGATAAGGTTCTCCCCATTGAACAAAAGGCAATAAAAAAAACTATAAACTGGTGTTATTTTTTATCAAATACAATTTTGGCAAGTGCTTATGCTTTTAATTATCTAACCCTAGGCTCTACGATATTGGGGGCGACACTTGTTTTTGCAGCCTGTAATACACTAAGATATCAAAAATCAAAAAAACAACTCATCACTTTAAAATCAGCTCTGCCTGAACGGATTTATATCCCAGGCTTTTCAAATACACGATAAATAATTAAGGATAACAATATGACAAATCAAGAAATTGACTCTATTTCAAAAGAAGATTGTAAAAAATTGCAACAGGATTTAAATAACGCCTTTGAAAAACCAAGAGAAAAATTCCAACGTATCAAAAAAAATATTAATGCCATGCATGCCCTTGCGTTAGTAGGGCTTGCAAGTATCCCCCTATGCATGGGTGAAAATGCTATGCAAGAAAAAAGCTTATATGCCATTGCGTTTATTGGATTAATCGCTTCAAATGAACTTCGTAAAAAAGAACGACAGGCCTATTTAAGTGCCGAAGCGGTTGATAAAACGCTTGATAACACATCAAACTTAATTGTATCAAACCAAACAAAAAATTTAATTACAACAACCATTTCAGAAACTTATCAAACAAATAAAAAGATAAATCTTATTAATTTACTTGGCTCTGGCACGGCTGTATTTGCTTATTTAACAGGGAACCTTTCTTTTGAAACGGGAGCTGCAGTTTTTTCAGTTATCAACACATTAACAGAAGGGTATTCTTTATCCTTGAATAAAAATGCAAATCGTGTTATAAGGGCGTCCTTACCCTCTATGATTATGATACCAGATATCACAAAACGGGTTAAAGAATAAAATTTGAAAGGATAAAAATGACAGAACAAAAACATCCAACGATAAAACAACTTTTTAAAGAACCAGTCTTTCTTGGTTTCATATCCATATATGCCGTCTGTGCGGGCATGTGCACTTATTCAGTCGCTACTGGGATGAAAAATGAGGCAAAACTTATTCAAAAAGCGAATATAAAAATCCAAGAAAAAAACACACACATTAACGAAAATTATTAATCAAAAATTATTGGGAGGAAAAAATGCGTTTTAATCAAAACGAAGAGTCAGGTATATTTGAAAAACTATTGGTTCTAACAGGGATTGTCATGATGGGCTCTACACTTTATTACGCTTATGATTACAGCAACAAACATCATAAGGCAACGCATCCCATCAAAAATGAAAAGGTTATCCCTCAAAAAGTAAGGGAAAATAATGCCCTCTCTGCAAACCTATTTGTTAATCACTTAAAAGAACGAATGAGGTAAGAGCATGCGTTTAGATGTAAAAAAATGTTGTGAGTGTCGTGACATTGAAGATGTTGAAGATAATAAGGATATGACCCCACAAGAGAAGTTAAAAGATTTTTTTGAAGACCATTCGGATATGTGTGGATGCTTATTCTCACTGACTATTTTAGGCATTTTGGTTGCTTCAGTATATGGCATTAATAACTATATTCAACAAAAAAAATGTGAGGAAAAAATTGCCTGTCAACGGGCAGAAAAAACAGCAAAAGAGATGGAAGAATTGTTCATTCAAAAGCTGTTTCCCCTCTCAAATAAAATAACAAAGAAAAATGTCGTTTCTGCTATGAAAGTTGCAAAATATCTTGTTTTGATGGAAAGAAGCAGTGCCGATGAAAGAGGGCTTGATTTGCTCGTCAAAAAATATTGTGACCTTCATCAAAAATCAAAAAATAATGTTGCGTTTCAAGACCTGCTTTTACAAAGACAAGAAACATTGGCAAATCGTCACATTGCACCAAGGGATAATAAGCAACCTATCCCCGTTCGCATAAGAGAAACGGAACAACCCTATACGCAAGTTATTTTAAAGGAAAAACGACAAGAACATATAAAATAAATGTACCCCTTGCATAAAAAAGAAAACGCTTGTATACTTTTTTATAACAAGGAGACGCCATGCAAGAATATTCTTTAATCACTTTACTATTATTTCAATTATTTTTAATTTTGTTGAATGCTGTTTTTGCCTGCACTGAGATTGCTGTTATTTCAATGAATGATGGCAAGCTCAAAAAAATGAGTGAAGACGGAGATAAACGGGCAAAGTGTTTGTTATCTCTAACCAATCAGCCCGCTAAATTTTTAGCGACTATTCAAGTTGGAATTACATTTGCGGGATTCTTAGGTTCTGCTTTTGCAGCTGACAACTTTTCGGATAGGATTGTTGCTTTTTTAATTGAAATGGGTGTAACGGTATCTGCTCAAAAATTGGACGTTATTTCTGTTATTTTTATCACCATTATCCTTTCATATGTAACACTTATTTTAGGTGAATTGGTCCCCAAACGTATTGCCATGCAATATGCTGAAAAGATTGCTCTTTTTATGGCGTATCCGATTTTTATCATTGCAAAAATATTTTCACCCATTGTTTGGTTTTTAACCTTTTCGACCAATGTTGTTTTACATTCATTTGGCATTAAAGAGGAAGGGCAACAAAACAATGTAACGGAAGAAGAAATCCGCATGCTCATTGATATTGGCACTCAAAATGGAACCATTGATTCGCAAGAAAAAAAATTCATTCACAATGTGTTTGAATTTGATGATAAGGTGGTGTCTGAAGTTTTGACACACCGCATGCATGTCAAGTTTTTAAATATTGATGAAGATTTATCCGTTTGGGAAGATAAGATGCTTGAAAGTCAATTTTCCATTTATCCCCTATATAAAACAAATCATGACAATATTGTGGGAACGATTCGTTTTAAAGAATTTTTCAAATACAAACACCTTAAAAAAGAAGAAGTTATCCAAAAGATTATGCAACCCGTACAATTTGTGCCTGAGGCCGGACATATTGATACGCTCTTTAAATCAATGCAAAAAAATAGGAACCATTTTGCCGTAACGGTTGATGAGTATGGTGCTGTGACAGGGATTGTGACAATATCTGATTTATTAGAGGAAATTGTGGGCACCTTAAATGATGACATCAACGCCCCTAAAGAAGAACCAAATATTCAAAAAACAACAGAAAATGAATGGATTGTCAAAGGGCATACAAGCATAGAAGATATTGAAAAACTTTTAAAATTAAAATTCCCAGTTGAAGATTATGACACCGTGGGTGGGTTTATTCTTTCAGCCATGACCACCCTACCCGCCTCGATGAAAAAGGTCAAAGTGCAATTTGAGAACATTTATTTTGAAGTTTTAAAAGCCAAAGGACACAAGATTGAATCCATTTTAATGCGTAAAGAACCTTTAAGTCGTGATGCGGATTCTGAAAAATCAGAATAAAAACAAATAATAATAAAAAAAACAAAAAAAAATGAAAAAAGAATAAAAAAATGATTGACAAGGGTGAAAAAATTATATATAGTAGCACCTATGTTGAGCAAAAACGGATAATATGAGTGCGTAGCTCAGCTGGTAGAGCACCTGACTTTTAATCAGGTGGCCCTGGGTTCGAATCCCAGCGCGCTCACCATTTATAAAAACACCACCCTTTATGGGTGGTTTTTTTATAAATGAGGAGCATGCTTTGGTGAACGAACCCACGTTCGACGAATGAAGGTGGACGAAGTGCACCGAATGAGGGACACTGTTTTTGCGAATGCAAAAAAGTGGTCCTGCGGATTTGTGAAACAAACCAAAGGATAAATTGTGCGAAGCCAATTTACAATCCCAGCGCATTTGATGGGAATTTTATACTCTATCCCTTTTTAAAACACCACCCTTTATGGGTGGTTTTTTTATAAATGAGGAGATGCGTTGGGGTTGAGAACCCAGCGGGTTCGGTCACAAAGCGACAGCGAAGTGGACGCCGTAGGCGGTCCGAATGCAATGAGGACGAGGGCTTTAGCCCGAGCAATCCCAGTGCATACAATGATGATACACGCTCTGACTTTAACGACCAAACATACCACCCATAAAGGGTGGTGTTTTTATAAATGAGGAGTGTGCTTTGGTGAACGAACCCACGTTCGAGGCGATAGCCCGTGAGACGTCATTTTAATGACGGACGAACGGTTGCGTGCCGAAAGGAACCCATTGGAACAATGGGAATTACAATCCCAGCGCATTTAACAGCTATCTTTGATTAGACTTCATCCAAAACATCCATTTTCGCTAACAATCGAACTCATCATCATAAAAGTAGCTGATTTTATTACATTTCACATTTTTTTAGGATAGCAGACAAACCATCTAAAACACTTGGTGTAAAAAGATTATTCTGAATTAAAGTATTAATCTCATCAATACTTGCCCACTTAACCTCTGAAACCTCTTCATCTTGTTTTTTTACTTGAAAAATATCAAAATCTTGATGCACCAACCAAACATCAACAAAATTATCTTTCCGCAAAATCGTATGAACAATGGAAGCATTCTTCATATCCAAAGAAATGCCCAGTTCTTCTGACGCTTCTCTGATGGCACCTTGTGCCGAATTTTCCCCTTTTAAAACTGCGCCTCCAGTCATAGACCACATGTTGGGAAATTTTTTCTTGGTTGCCGCCCGTTTTTGGATTAAAAACTCATTTTTCGAATTTACAATCCAAATATGGACTGATAAATGCCGCAGTCCATCCAGAATAGTTTCGCCAC
>CALARE010000063.1 GCA_937888725.1 uncultured Alphaproteobacteria bacterium
CTAATTGGAATGGATTAAGGCCTTGAGCAGATCTTCGTGGATCAAATCTAAAGAGCGGCCATAATCCTGTTTCAACAGCAAGTTTTTGATGCTCTAACCCATCTTTTCCAATGTCATATCCGTGAGAAATACAATGGCTGTAGGCAATAATCAAAGAAGGACCATCAAAGCTTTCAGCTTCATTCAAAGCCTGCAATGCGTGCATATCTTTGGCTCCAAGAGCAATGCTTGCAACATAAACTCCTCCAGATGAAATGGCAATCATTCCCAAATCTTTTTTAGGTAATTCAGAACCAGCGATTGCGAATTTGGCAGAAGCACCAATTGGTGTTGCTTTAGAACGTTGTCCACCTGTATTTGAGTACACATTTGTGTCCATAACCATAATGTTCACATTTTTACCTGAGTATAAAACATGGTCTAAGCCACCATATCCAATGTCATACGCCCAGCCATCTCCACCTAAAATCCAAACAGATTTTTTTACCAAATAGTCTGCATTATCGTACAATAATATGGATTTGGGTGTTTTAAGTGCTAGAAGTTTTGATTTTAATTCAGTGACACGGGTACGTTGTTCTTGAATTTCTTGTTCTGTTATTTGTGAAGCTGATAAAATCGCATCAACAAGCGTCCCGCCAACTTCATTGACCATTTGTGAGAGCAATTCTTTTGCAAATTCTGTTTTTGAATCAATGCTGGTACGCATGCCAAGACCAAATTCAGCATTATCTTCAAACAAGGAGTTTGCCCATGCTGGCCCAAAACCGTCACTGTTTTTTGCATATGGCGTTGTTGGCAAGTTACCACTATAAATAGAAGAACAGCCTGTGGCATTGGCAACAACCAATCTGTCACCGAACAATTGTGTCATCATTTTAACATAAGGTGTTTCACCGCAACCAGCACAAGCACCAGAAAACTCAAATAACGGACGCATCATGGCCAGTGATTTGATTTGTTTTGGATTTAATTTTGTTCTGTCTGTGTCAGGTAATGACATAAAGAATTCAAAATTTTGAATTTCAGCATCTAAATTCTTTTCAATCGGCACCATCATAAGTGGTTTTTTATTTGGATCCAATTTATCTTTAACAGGGCATGCATTGGTACAAATTGAACACCCTGTACAATCTTCAGGAGCGACTTGTAAAATAAACTTTTCACCTAAAAACTCTTTCCCTTTATAATCAGCAGATTTTAAGGATTTTGGTGCATTTTCTAACAACTCAGCTTTGACAGCTTTGGCTCTAATAGCCGCATGCGGACAAACAGTCACACATTTACCACATTGGATACAAATGCTTGGATCCCATTCAGGAATTTGTGTGGCGATACGTCTTTTTTCATATTTTGCGGTATCGGTTGGCCATGTGCCGTCAGCTGTCCACTCAAAAGCACTCACAGGAAGGGTATCACCTTTCCCCTCAATGATTTTACCTGTCACTTTTTGTAAGATTTCAGGTGCAGAAGATGGGATGCCTGGTTGTCTATGATGGATGGAGTTGACCGCTCCAATTTTGATTTCATGCAAATGTTCTAAAGAAGCATCGATGGCTTTTATATTTGCATCAACAATTTCTTGCCCTTTTCGTGCATAAGTTTTTTGAACAGCTTTTTTGATTTTTTCAATTGCTTGTTCCCGCGGTAATACACCAGAAATAGCAAAGAAACACGTTTGCATAATCGTGTTAATTCTACGACCCATCCCTGTTTTAAGGGCAACATCAACAGCATCAATGGCATAAAGTTTAATGTTTTTATCAACAATCTCTTGCTGTACCTCAATGGGTAAAGAATCCCAAACCTTTTCGGTTGGTTCATTTGTATTAATTAAAAAGATGGCATTTTTGCTTGCAAAAGAAAGAACATCTGTTTTAAACAAAAAGGGTGTGTGGTGACAAGCTACAAAACTTGCTTGACTAATCAAATAAGGTGCTTTGATTGGGTTAGGAGAAAATCTTAAATGAGATGTTGTCATCCCACCTGATTTTTTTGAATCATATACAAAATAAGCTTGTCCATAATAATCTTCACCATCAGCAATAATTTTAATGGAGTTTTTATTTGCCCCAACAGTTCCGTCAGAACCAAGACCGATAAAGACGCAACGACTGACATTATCAGGTTCAATATTAAATGAGGCATCATAGGATAAAGATAAATGTGTGACATCATCTTCAATCCCAATTGTAAAGTGTTGCTTTGTTTGATTTTCAAAAACAGCCTTTGCCATTGCGGGGGTAAATTCTTTTGAGGATAAACCATATCTGCCACCTAATACTTTTGGCATTAAAGGGAAAGCCCCATTTGCAACGGCCTCTGCCAGAGTGGATACAACGTCTAAATAAAGCGGTTCACCCGTGGCACCTGATTCTTTTGTTCTATCTAAAACAGTGATGTATTTTACTGTTTTAGGCAAAGCATTAATGAAACATTCTTTGGGGAATGGGCGATAAAGATGTACCCCTAAAACACCAACATTTTGCCCCATCGCGTTGAGTGTTTTAGCGGTTTCTTCTAATGTTTCAACACTTGAACCCATTGCGACAACAACATGTTCAGCTGTTGAAGAACCGTTATATTCAACTAAATGGTATTGGCGACCTGTTACTTCAGCAAATTTTTGCATTGCTTTTTCAACATGAGAAGGGCACGCATTATAATATTTATTTGCAGCTTCTTTAATTTGAAAGAAAACATCAGGATTTTGGGCCGTCCCTCGCACTTTTGGATTTTCAGGTTTTAAGGCGTTCTTTGTGGTGAAATCTGTGGGAATATCTTGCATTAACGCTTTTAAATCATCATCAGAAAGAAGGGTGATTTTATTAATTTCATGCGATGTTCTAAATCCATCAAAAAAGTGGATAAATGGGATGCGGGATAAGAATGTTGACATTTGAGCAATGGCGGCAAAATCTTGAGCCTCTTGTACGGAATTTGAGGCTAACATTGCAAAACCTGTTTGACGGCAGGCCATCACATCAGAGTGGTCACCAAAAATTGATAAAGCATGACCTGCAATGGTTCTAGCAGCAACATGCATGACAAAAGGGGTTAATTCTCCCGCAATTTTATACATATTTGGAATCATTAAAAGTAAGCCTTGTGAGGCGGTGTATGTTGTGGTCATGGATCCTGTTTGTAAAGAACCATGCACAGCCCCAATCGCACCCGCTTCAGATTGCATTTCAAGCACATCAGGAACTTTGCCCCATATATTTTTGACCCCTGCGGCAGACCAAGCATCTGACCATTCACCCATCGGAGAAGAAGGGGTAATTGGATAAATGATTGAAACTTCGTTTAATTTGTGTGCAACGAGAGCTGCAGCTTCATTTGCATCTAACATTTTGACTTGCTTTTCAGACATACTTTTCCCTTTCGTCATGAAAAAAATTGAATGAAACTCTTATACACGAAATAAAAATTCTTGTCTAGTGAAAAAGTCTTTTTTTTACCAAAGAACATAAAAAAATATTTTTTTTAAATTTTATTTACTTCTACCAAAAAGACGCTCAATATCTTGTAATTTAAGCTCAATATAGGTAGGTCTTCCATGAATACATTGACCAGAGGTATGGCATGCCTCCATTTGACGCAAAAGGGCGTTCATTTCATCAATCGTGAGGATACGTCCTGCACGCACAGAACCGTGACAGGCCATTCTGGCACAGATGTCTTTTAATTTGTCTTTCAACAAAATGGTATCATCAAATTCTTTAATTGTGTCAGCTAAATCTTGAAGGAGTTTGGGAATATCCGTTTTTGAAAAAAGAGCTGGAATTTCACGAACAACAACGCTGTTCCCCCCAAAAGCTTCAATAACAAATCCAAAAGTGTTTAATTCATCTGCTCGAGATAGGAGTGTTGAAACATCATCTTGAGATAAATCCACAACCTCAGGAATAAGCAAGAGTTGCCCTTGAAGTGTTTCATTATTTTTGATAAGTTTTTCATATGTCAACCGTTCATGAGCAGCATGTTGATCTGTAATGACAATACTATCTTGCGTTTGTGAAATAATGTATGTTTTATGCAATTGGGCTTTGGCAAAACCAAGGGGCGGAAAATCAGAATCGAATGTTGAGTTTTGTGTTGTTGGTTCATCTGTTGGTTCTGTTTTAACGCTATAAGCAGGCTCACAAAATTCAATGACTTTTTGAGGGGTTAGACTTGGCCAATGAGATGCTTTTTGCTCTATATTTGCAGGAAAAGGGCTCTGATTTGATGGTTCAAAGATTGTATTTACATTCACAGCTGAACGATTAAACGCACTTTGCATAATTTTTGGTGCTTGTGGCATATGGGTAACACTTTTTTCAAGAGCACCAATACCGATTGTTGAGCTTGTTCGATGGCCATTTTCAGCCAATGTATTGCGAATAGCTGATACAAGAAGTCCTCTAATTTTTGCGGCATTACTAAAGCGAACCTCTGTTTTGGCGGGGTGGACATTCACATCAACTTCATGAGAGGGTACAGATAGAAAGAGTGCTAAAACAGGGTGAACATCATGGCTAATTAACCCTTGGAAAGCACCCCTAATAGCACCAACAAGAACTTTATCTTTCACAAATCTGCCATTGACAAAAAGATACTGATCTTGACTGGTTGAACGCGTATAAGTTGGTAATCCCACAAACCCTGTTAAGCGAACACCATCATATTCAGCTTCAATCGGAAGGGCATTTTCATCAAACGATTTACCAATGATTTGGGCAACCCGTATTAATAAAGAGGACACAGGGGGATAATTAAGCATGCGTCTTTTTTCATCTGAGAGTGAAAAATGAATGTTCGGATATGCCATTGCCAAGCGGTTAATCGTTTCTTTAATACTTAATGTTTCAGATTGGGTGGATTTAAGAAATTTTAAACGGGCAGGTGTGGCATAAAAAAGATCTTTAACCTCAACCAAAGTACCAAAAGGGGCAGGGGCAGGTGTAACATCACCTTTAACCCCGCCTTCAACCTTTATTTGCCAAGCATCTTGAGCTTCTCTTGCCTTTGATGTAATAGACACCTTTGCAACAGAGGCAATAGATGGGAGAGCTTCACCACGAAACCCTAAAAAGCTGATATGAAACAAATCTTCGTCTGGTAATTTGCTCGTTGCGTGCCTTTCAACGGCAAGAGCGAGTTCTTCTTTACTCATCCCTTTACCATTATCTGTGACAGAAAGGTATGTTTTACCCCCATCTTGAATTTTAACATCTATTCGAGAACTACCTGCATCAATTGCGTTTTCAATGAGCTCTTTTAGTGCTGCAGAGGGACGTTCAACAACCTCACCAGCAGCGATTTGATTGATTAAATTTTGTGGTAATAACCGAATAGATGGTGTACTCATAGATGACTCATATCGTTATTAATAGGTATTGTATAATTATCGACGTTTTTCTCTGATCATTTCAACCAAAGCATTTGTTGATGAATCATGTTTTAACTTCTTTGATTTATCCAATAATTCTGGTAAGACAGCTTTGGCTAATTGTTTGCCAAGCTCAACCCCAAATTGGTCAAAGCTGTTAACCCGCCAGATAACGCCTTGTACAAAAACTTTGTGTTCATACAGGGCAATCAATGACCCTAAAGCTTTTGGTGTCATTTTGTCAAACAAAAGCGTATTGCTAGGTCTATTCCCTTCAAATGTTTTAAATGGTATGAGTTCTTCAGCGACACCTTCTTGGCGAAGTTCATCTTCTGTTTTACCTTTCATCAACGCTTCAGATTGAGCGACAACATTTGCCAACAACATATCATGGTGGAGGCCTGTTTCATTAAGAGAATGGATTGGGGCAATAAAATCAGCTGGGATAACATGGGTCCCTTGGTGGATTAATTGATAGAAGGAGTGTTGTCCATTTGTCCCTGCGGTACCAAATAAGATTGGCCCTGTTGCATAATCGACTTTTTTCCCTGTTTTTTTGACAGATTTACCATTGCTTTCCATATCCAATTGTTGCAAATACAGTGGTAATTTTGCCAAATATTGATCATAGGGCAAAACAGCATAGCTCTCTGCATTTAAATAAGTTGTATTCCAAAGTCCAATAAGAGCAAGAATAACAGGGATATTTTCTTTAAAAGGAGTGTTTTTAAAATGCATATCCATTTCATATGCCCCTTCAAGCATTTGAATAAACCCATCATATCCAATGGCAAGCATCAAGGATAAACCAATGGCGGACCATAAAGAGTATCTCCCGCCTACAAAATCCCAAAAAACAAACATATTTTTCGGATTAATGCCAAATTCTTTGACGGCTTTTTTATTGGTTGAAACGGCAACAAAGTGTTTTTCTGTTGCTTCTTGCCCTAAATGAACACAAAGCCAATCCCTAGCCGTTTGGGCATTTGCCATTGTTTCTTGCGTGGTAAATGTTTTTGAAGAAATGATAAAGAGGGTTGTTTCTGGATCACATTTTTTAAGTGTTTCAGAAATATCCGTTCCATCAACGTTTGATACAAAATGAAACGTTAATTCTTCAGTTTTATAATAATAAAGGGCATCATGCGCCATTTGCGGACCTAAATCAGATCCCCCAATCCCAATATTGACAACGTTTTTAATTTTTTTACCTGTAAATCCAAGCCATTGCCCATTTCGAACGCTATCACTAAATTGATGCATTTGTTCTAAAACAGCATTAATTTCAGGCATAACATCTTTATCATCCACATAGATAGGTGTGTTACTTCGATTGCGTAAAGCCGTATGTAACACAGCTCTATTTTCTGTCGTGTTGATTTTTTTACCCTCAAACATCGCATTGATTTGATTTTTCAAATCAGACTCATCTGCTAATCTTAAAAGCAGTTGAAGGGTTTCATCTGTGATTTTGTTTTTAGAATAATCCAATAAAAAATCATTAAATGCAATGTGATATTTATTAAAACGGTCATGATCTTCATTAAATAAAGTGCGAAGATGTGTTTGCTTAATATCATTTGCATGATTTAACAAGTCATTATAAATTGTCATTTGTTACTCCTTGACAGTGTTTGTTTCATAAGAGGTTGCTTGTGTCGTTGGTTTGGGCAATACAAAAAACTCAGGTGGCATAACAATAGATCTACCATTTACAATTTGTGTTGGGGCAAGTGGTGGTCTTTTCTCAGCACAAGAAGCCACGAATAAGCACATACAAATCAAAATGAGTTTTTTCATTTTTTCTCCTCTTCTTTTTTAAAAAAAATACGAATAAAAATAATAAAAGCACCAAGACAAATAAATGAATCGGCACCATTAAAAGCTGGCCAATGATGTGTTTTGTAATAAACATCTAAAAAATCAATAACAGACCCAAAACGGATGCGATCAATAATATTCCCAATTGCCCCACCTAAAATAAAGGCAAGGGCCATTTGGATAAAAAAGTCTTTTTCCTTTATCATCCAATAAAGAACAACAAAGCAAATTAAAAGCCCCATCAAGCTTAAAAAAACAGGGGTCATTGGATGGTCGCTTGAAAAGATTGAAAAACTAACACCTTTGTTATATGTTAAAAACAAATTAAAAAAAGGATAGACTGGTACAGGCACATGAAGTGTTAAATTTTCAACAGCGAGCCACTTTGTTATTTGATCAATAAAAAGTGCGAAAAACGAAATAAGAAACAATGGGATAGCTTTCTTAAAAGATGTTTTTTTAGGTGTTGTCATTTAACTTCCTTTCTGTAGAATTATTTATTTATAATATAAGATTTTTAAAAAGTCATCTTTTTTTTATTTCATTTTTCATTTTCTATGATATAATAGACATATGACAATAGAAATGAAAAGACCAGAACGAAAATTTCAAGATGTAAAGGTAAGCGAAGAAGATATTGTTTTGTTTACTCTTGGGATTGATAAAAGAGAGTTTATTTTACCCTCTGAACGAGACAGCTATTTAACCGATTTAAGAGCGGTAACTTTGGTTGAAGATATCAAAGCTGGAAAAGATGTTTCAAACAAAGACTATACAGGCATTAATTTAAAAGGGGCAGATATTTCAGGGGCTAATTTTAAAGGATGTAAGTTTACAAAATCTTGTTTTTATCAAACAAAAGCCAGTAATTGTAATTTTGAAGGGGCTAATTTTGATGATTCCTTTATGGAAAAATCCTTATTTAAAGCCTCTCGATTTGATGGTGTTTCGTTTAAACGGGTTTTTATGCGTCAAAACGATTTTGAAGACGCTTATTTAGAAGAAGATGCAGAACAATATATCTCTAATTTTGATAAATTTTTATCTCTTATTGAAAGTGGTAAAATTGATTTACGTTCGCTTACAAAGGGGGATTTGTTATCTGTCGATATTAGGCGTCTTGATTTGACAAAGGTTGATATTAAGGGGATTGATTTATCTCAATTTGCGTTAGATGGGATTAACTTGGCTGGAACATACATTGATCCTAAGCAATTGCTGAGCTTGGGTGGGTTACAAAAATATTATTTTGATTTAAGAAAAACCAAGGAAAAAAAGAAAAAAAAGATGGAAGAAATGGTTGTTAAAGAGTTGGAGGAAAAATTATTAAATTTTAACAAAAAACGGCAAGTAGAAGAAGATATTTATCTAAAAACGGTTGCCCGACCAACCAAAAAAGAAACACAGCCAGATGTTTATGCACAGTGGCCACAGTCATTGAATGAGAAAAAGCATATCGCACCAACAGATGATCATATTGAAATAACACGCAAAGGGAAAATGGAAACAGATGAGGCTCCTCTTGTTATCAAAAAAAGCACTTTTGAAGGGACACAGACAGAAGATAAATCAAGTCATTTTACCTTGAATGAAGAAGCGGGTGGTATCAAAAAAGTGACAACAAAACAACGTCAAGTTGAAAAAGTAAAATTTAAAACAAAGGGATAAAATGGGACACGGACTTGATTTTTTAAAACCGAAAAAATTTGCAATGAACTGTATCAAGTGGTGGTTTTGGCGTGCCTTGATTGGTTTTATGATTTTGTGGAGTTTGCTTTTATTCTTTGTGCCATTTGCAACTGTGATATGGAAGGGGATTGGATCTGCTCAAGCGTGGCTTGAGCTGTGGGAATATATCTTAAAAACGGTCAATGAGGATATCTTACAACCATATCGTGGATATGGTAAATGGTTAAAATTATACTTTTTTGATGAACCAACGCATTACACATGGACCAGTTATTTTGCTTGGCGGATTTTGTTGGTGCCAACATTTTTATTCCTTTATTATGAATTTATGATTTGTTATTTAAACCCTTTCTTTTTAGCACCGCAATCTTTTGGTGATGGTCGAGAGGCCATTGCTGAAGATGTTAAGAAATTTGGTCTTTTTGACGGTAAACATTTGATGCTTGGTCTGTTTGAAGGTAAAAAAATCAAATTACCAGATACACGTTCGGTTTTTTGCATTGGTTGTCCGACATCGGGCAAAACCATGGGTGTTATTATTCCAGCTGTGTTGGAAGAAAAGGAATCCAGTGTTATTGTTCACGATCCAAAGGGTGAAATTGCAAAATTGACGAGCGGATATCGTGCTTCATTGGGTCCTGTTTTTATGCTCAATTGGATGGGGAAAGATGATTTAGAAAAAAATATCCGTTGGCCCTCATGGAATCCAATTGGTGAAGGGAACTTGCCTTCACTTCAAAATGGGAGAGAAGGGTATATTGACGGTTTGGTATCTTATCTTATCCCTGATGGTCCTTCAGGGACAGACCCTTATTGGGTTAAAACAGGGCGTGGCTGTTTAACAGGGCTAACAGGTTATTTGTGTGGAAAAGTTGATCAAGCTAAAGCCAATGACTACTTTTTATACCGTTTAAAAAATAATTTGTTAGATGAGGAAGATTACGATGTACTGTTATCATATTATGATTCAATGCGTGATTTTCCAGAAGTTATCATGGCTCGTGAAAATGCCACTCATCGTACCTTGACAGTTGATAACTATTTACCCATTGGGACGTGGGATTTAATCCCTGAAACATGGCGGGGTTTTGATGCTTGTTTTGCTATGCTTTTAGATATTATTAATAACGCACAAATTATGGCAAATCATGAGATTTCACAAAAGCAAAAACAACAAGATATGTCTGCTCTTGACATGGATGCATGGCAGATGATTTTTGAAAAAATTGTTTTAGAAACAGCCTATTATGGATATGGAAGACGAACACTTTTAGAGCTTAACCAAGTCCTGACTTTACCTGATAAACAACGTGGTTCTGTTATGTCAATGGCTTTGTCTGGTGTAAATATCTTTAAAAATGCGGCGGTGCGTCATCATACATCAATGAATGATTTAAAATATGAGCAATTACGAGGCATTAAAAATGAAGAAACGGGTAAATTTGAACCTGTAACGGTTTATATGTCTGTGCCATTTTCTGATTTAAGTGCGTGTGTGTTGCTCAGTAGTTTATTCATTAATATGGCAACACAATATTTGATGGAGTGTGGTCCAAATGAGGGCGGGGCAGGACCATGTCCAACGAGCTTTATTTTAGATGAATTCCACCATATGCCATCTCTTTCAAGTATCACGGATGGGATTGTTTTTGGAAGGGCTAAACAAAATAAATTTTTGGTTTGTGTACAAGATTGGCATCAAATAACGGTCAAGTATGATCAAGAAACAGCAGATGTGATTATGAGTTCTGTGGCTGTCAAAATTATTAAACGTCAAAATAATCCGTTGACACGTGGACCTTTACTCAAAGGGATTGAATCTTTGACAAAGGTTGTACATTCTTATAGTGCTAAGAGGAGTTTTTTTGATTGGTCAGGGGCTCTTATCCCTACGGCTAAATCTAAGATGGGATTTAATATGTTTTGGGAATATAGTCATAAGATAAAAAAACAATCTGATAGTGTAATTGGTGGTTCGGGTATTCTTTCTATGGCTCCAAATAAACAGCTTGTCCTTTATTCTGGTCACTTAACCCGTCCAATTCGAGCAGAGTCACCATTATGTTTTAAAAATGCTGAGTATAAAGCATTGACAGGGATGAAGCCAGCTCCCAAAATGCCAAACAACATTGTTCGAAAATCGGATGAAATGGCTGTCATTGGCCAAATTCAATTTAAACCGATTATTTCAGACGAAGGATAATTAATAACTCAATTTAATGCTATCCCAATCATCATGGTCAAAACCATGAACGACTTTAAGAGTGATATTTTTGGGTTTATTCAATTTTGAGATAAATTTTTCAGTCATACTTCGTGTGACAACTGTGTCTTTAGAGCCGACATAATGGATTTGTGGTATTGCAGAAATGGCATATTTATTGGGCATTACATCATGGGCATTTTCAAAAGCTGGTAGCTGATTTTGCTTTGCATATGCAGTGATATCTAAAACCCCGGCAACTGTGATGATTTGTTTCGTCCTGCCAAAAGTGTGTGCTAGATTAAATGCAATCGGTGTTGCATCAGAATATGCCACAAATTCAATATCTTTAGCTTGATATTTTTTGATGTAATAGGCTGTCAATTCCTGCATTTCTTTTAAAATTTCAGGGTGATAACGGTTTGTTGTCCAAATACTTTCATTTTTACAAATTGGATTGTCAATATATTGACAAGGTCTTGACAAGACAATAATATTTTTAAATTCATCATCTTTAGCTAATGAAAGGGCAATTGCTTTTTTAGGGTGGGGTGTGCCATTTCCTTCAATATAAAAACGAAGCGTTTCTTTCGGTTGAATGTTTTCTTTTTCCCATACGACAAAATTAATATTTTCACCTTCAACAATTTTTTGCTCAAAACCAGTTGGTGTTGCAGGGATTGTTGAACAACCAGACAATAGAAAAGAAGTGGCTAGTAAAGAAAACATTAAGCAATTATTTTTCATTTTCAAAAAGCTCCATTAATGTTAAATTTTCAGTCCATAATAAAAAGGTATGAATCACTTTATCTGGAAAAATTTGTTTTAGCAAGTCTTTATATATTTTAAGTTGCTTTTTATAATTCAACGGAACATCATCTATTTTTGTAGGGACTAATTGATTGGATTTAAAATCAACCAAATAAACATGGTTATCAATAATTGATAAGCGGTCAATTTGTCCCGAAATAACTTGGTTATCCAATACCCCCACAATGGGGACTTCTGCCTGTGAGGTAGGAGCAAATAGATGTTGAAATTCTGTTTTTTCAAAAATATCAAAAAGGTTTTCAGGTATCTCAATATCTTGTGGTTTTAATTTTAAAGCAATATCACGTCTTTTTTGTGGTTCAATGTCTGGCAAATATTGCAGTATTTGGTGGATGAAAGTGCCTCGTCTTAATGCATAATCTCTGTTTTTGCCTTGAGCGGAATGTGTTTCTATTACCTCATCATCTAATTTTGATGGCATTAACGGTTTTGAAAGTGGTCCTTCTGGGATGGGATTTGTTCGTAAAAATGAGGGTAAAGTAGCCTTTTCACTTTCTATTTTTGTGACTTGTTCAGATTTAACTTCTTTTAATTGCGGGGAGGTGATACGGATAATCCCATCTTTATCAGGCGTTATTTCTGGAGGTAGTGATGATAAAATCAAATCATACCAATTACTTCCTAAACTGTCTTTTTTTGATTTTTTATTTTCCCAACCAGTGATATAAAGCCTATCTTTTGCTCTTGTTAATGCCACATACAACAATCGATTGTATTCAGATTGTTGAAGTGTATCTAACTTTTCATAAATTGTTTCAATCTCTGGAATTTTAAGCTGTGAACTTGCAACCCAAATGGGTAAATTATTATTTGTCCATAAAAAGGTATCTTTTGTTTTAGGAACACTTCTGGTGTCAGGCAAAAAAACGATATTCCCTTGTAATCCTTTTGATGCATGAACAGTCATAATTCGAACAGCATTAATGCCTGATTGGTCTAAATCTCGTTTAATTTCAACTTTTCTTGAACTTATCCATTTTAAAAAATTTTGTAAAGAAGGAATTTCTGTCGTTTCAAAATTGAGGGTGAGGGATAAAAATTCATCTAAGGCTTCATTGACTTCTTCTCCCAATCTTGAAATAAAATCTTTTCGCCCATTTAATGGCCCTAAAAGATATGAAAAAAACTCAAATACGGGCATTTTATCAGCTTGGTTTAAAATGCTTGTTAATTTTTCAGCAATCATGGGTTTTTGACGCAAGACTTGTGTATAAAGAGAGTTTTGTCCGCGTTGATGAGCCAATTCAAAAAGTTCTTCTTCCGATAGTTTGAATAATGGGCTTTTAAGTAAGCAAGCAAGATTTAAGTCATCTTCAGGTAATAGCGTAAATCGTGCAACAGCGATTAAATCTTGTACCGCAATATGTTCGGTTAAAACAATACGATCAACACCCGCGACAGGGACATTTTTTTCTTTGAGTGCACGGACAAGTTCAGAAACAATCTTGTTGCGTCTGCGAACTAAAATCATAATATCTCCTGGTTCAATAGGGCGACCTTTTGATTCTAAGATCTCATTGCCAATCATCTGCTTAATTTTTGTAGCAATTTTTTGTGCTAATAAAGTAACCGAGGCAGGTGTTTTATTTGGTTCAGGAAAACGCCAATTTAAGAGTGTTTCTTTTTCAGGAGCTTGTTCAAGAGGCCAAATTTCAACAAGACCCGCATCTTTATCTCTAAAAGGAATATGAACAGCTTCTTCCCCCTTATTTAACAATCCAAGTCGTGCTTTAGGATTATTCAATAATAAATTGACGAGTTTTAAAACACCCTCAGTTGAACGAAAGGACATATTTAATGGCACGGTTTCAAATCGTTTTTCTGAATTTAAAACACGTTGTTTAAAAAAGTGGTGCATCCGTTCAAATTCATCAGGGTCAGCGCCTTGAAAGCTATAAATGGATTGTTTTTTATCCCCCACACCAAAAATGGTTCTAACTTGTTTTGTTTCTCTGCCTAAACCTGCAAAAAATTCTTCTGAAATTAAGCGAACAATTTCCCACTGTTCAGGGTTTGTATCTTGAGCTTCATCAATAAGAATGTGATCAATCCCACCATCTAATTTAAACAAAACCCATTCTGCCATACCTGATTTTTTAAGAAGTTTTTTTGTCTTAGAAATAAGGTCACTATAATCCAAGAATGACTCTTCATTTTTAAGTGTTTGATAGCGTTTTAAAATATGTTGAATAAGCCCCACGACGGCAATTGTAACATCAACAAGTGTAAACGCCTTTAACCGATTAACCGTTTCATACATTAAAAAAGCTTCTGGTTTTTTTTCTTGTGCTTTTTTAACCGTATCTTTTTGCGTTAGGTAAAGAGATTTTAATTGCTCAAATTCATCAAATTTAAAGTGTTCAGTTATAATCTCTTTTTTTGTTTGATATTTTTGAATTTTGAAATATTGCTTTAATTTTGACCGTAATTGATAGATATCTTGAAAAGCATACAGCCGTTCTTCTAACAAAGATTGATTTTGCAAAATCATATCAAAGATGCTTTTAATAGATTTATCATGTAAATAGTCACTTAAAAGGGCGGTTTGCCCCTTTAAATGAGGGTTTAAAAACGTTTCTTCAACGGCTTGATGCATTAAGGCATGTGATTTTACCTCATCAATCACTTCAAATTGAGGAGAAACGCGGGCTTCGATTGGGAATCTTTTTAAAACAGATTGGCAAAAACTATGCAATGTCATAATTTTAAGACCACCTGGTGTTTCAAGAACTTTTACAAAAAGAGCTCTGGCAGTTTTAACCTTTTCATCACTGGGGATATATCCTTGTAAGTCTTTCAATAAGTTGCTAAGTCCTTCATCACTTTCAATAGCCCATTGTTTTAAAGTAGATGTAATGCGATTAGCCATCTCGGCAGCTGCGGCCTTTGTAAAAGTTAAACATAAAAGCCGTTCAGGAGCCGTTCCTGTTAACAAAAGATTGAGTACTCTATCTGTTAAAACCTTTGTTTTACCCGATCCAGCTGAAGCAGACACCCATACAGAATTAATGGGGTTTGCAGCTGTTTGTTGTTTTTTTGTGATATCTTCAAGTAATGTCATGATTAATCCTCATCTTCCCCATCGTCAGCAGTTAACCATTCTTTTTCACGACTTAAATGAGCGTAATCATTAAACTTAATCTTATCTGGTCGTGGTGACGCTGTATAAGGGGTATTTGCCTCTCGAAATTTATTTAACACTTGTTGCACACCGATAAATGCTTCATCAATGAGGTCGGAAACATCTTTTTTTGCTGTTTTTGAGGGAATAGAGATAATTTCACCCCCTTCATTTTTACCATTTAATCGCCAATAAGATATTTTGATATCATTTTTAGGTTTTATTTCTTGAAATCCACCCTCTCTCAATAAAACAGCCTCTAAGGTCATTTGTGGTGAAAGACCTGCTTCAATATCTGATGCAGATGGTGGCGTCCCTGTTTTATAATCAATTACTTCAAGTGTATTGCTTTTAAGCATATCAATGCGGTCTGCTTTTCCCGTAATTGTAAAAAGTGATTTATCATCAAGCAAGATATCAAGCGTTCCTTTTTTTTCTAAGAAAATATTTTCCGTTAAAGGTTCTCTTTTCATTTGTTGCTGGACAATGAAATGGGCCACTTTTTTTAGTTTTTCGTCATAGAATGCAAGGGTTGCTTCGGGGAAATGATACGCTTTTAATTTTTGAACGATTTTTTCTTTAAGAGCCACCTCATCATTATGAAAAGGGGATTGTTTTAAAAAATCTTCCAATGCTTCATGCAAAGCAGAACCGTATATTAAGGTTTCTTGTGTATCATTCATATCCTTTAAGGGAAAAAGTTTTAAAATATATTTTGCATAAACTGCATAAGGGTTTTTCATTAATAATTCAATGTTTGTGACTGAAAGTTCTGTTGGTCGAACATTAACAGGGGGCGTTGGTGCTGGACGTAGAATTTGATCAACTTCATCTGTTTTATCAAGCAATCGAGCAATTATGGGGGATTTTATGTCCCATTTGAGTTGACTTGCATTTAAAACGGCATCAATGCGGGATAAAAAGCGAGATGGAATTGTTTGCGAACCATCTGATTTAATTGACCTTGTTAAATAAACCTCAGGACTTAAAAAACAATGGGCAAAATCCATACTTTGCGTGGCGATTTTGCTTTCGATAGCGGGTAATTTAAGGGCCTTTCTCATTTGTCTTGAAAGCCAAGGGCCTGTATCAGATAGCATGGGGAATGTCCCTTCATTTAACCCGGCAATAATACACACATCTGGGTGAGTAAATCGAGCTTCAATCGGTCCTAAAATGTCCAATCTGTTGTGCATGCCATAGCGAGAACGAAAGCTGACACTTGAAAGAAATAAGTTAAGCATATTATAGTAATCGCTCGGTTTAATGTCACCCAATTTATGGGCGTGTTCTTTGATTTTTACAAACAGTTTGTATGCTTCTTGCCCCGCTTCAGATTGCCACAATCGTTCATAGCCAGTCCTGTCTTGGCTCGTTGCCAATTCTTCTGCGACTTGAAGATGTGCTTCTAAAATATCCACAAATGGGGCAGGGGTGTTTGTTTGAAAAAAGTTTAAAAAAGGGCTTAAATCTGTATTTAACGTCAAATCCAGTGGTTCTTGCTTTTCCCGTGCTTCTTTCTCTTTTTGTTTAACAAGTTTTCGAAATTCACTTGGCATCATTTTATCAGCACTAAGCGGATGTTTTAAAAGGGCTAATAACGTCAGTTGGTCATTTAAATCTCGCCCCAATTCTGCCAATAAGGATAAATAAACACCAACAGGCGTATGGTGCAAAGGTGTCCCTGCTGAATCATCTAATTCAATATCCCAGCGTTTCATCTCTAAAATAACACGACGGGCTAACATACGGTCATTTGTAACAAGAGCTGCCGTTTTTTCAGGTGTTTCAAGAACTTCACGCAAAATGGTTGCAATGGTTAAGGCTTCTTCATTAATACTTTCACAATCAATGCGTGTTACATGTTGAAGGACATTTGCATCTAAATCCAAATAACGCCATTCTTCAACTTGCTCAGCAGGTCGCAATGCTTCTCTTATTAATTCTTCTCTCATTTCCAAGGAAGATGAAATATTCTTAATTTGTGGGGGATAATAATTTAATGCTTTTAACAGGCGTTTAAACGAATATTGATAATGGTTTTCATCTATATAGCTTAAATCTTCATCCGTTAATTCATTATTCAATCCTGCCAACAAAATAAGGGCATCAGTTTTTGTATCCAATACTTTAATCAACCGCGAAATAGAGGGGAGAGCCCCATCAAATCCTGCCATAATAATTTTGGATTTGGGTGGATTTTTTTCAATCTTGTTTGTAAAGGCATTGATTAACCTGATTTTTCGATCTTGTTCGTCAATGAGTCCTTTTTCAGCAAGTAACGCTGGCCAAATCTTACGAATAATATCTAAAAAGACAATTGTTTCATTCCAGTGAGCAGCCAACTCTAAATCAGGAACAAGATTTTCCAAATCATCGAAAGAGGCTTCAAACTGATAAAACTCATCCAGCAACGATCCCAAACTCATCGCAATTGTCAATGCTTGATCAAGTGTTTCAACATTTGGTTTTTTCTGACAAATTTTAGTCAGTAAAATGAGCCTCTCAATATGGGACATTGCAGGTGGGATATTATCCTCCAACACATCAAGCTCATAAAGTGCGGTAAGCTTTGGTAAAAGCAGTGGTGTTTTTTCACTTTGTCTGATAAAACATTCTTTAACCGTTTTAACTGCACGTTTTGTTGGTAAAATAATCTGCATCTGTGCCATTTCTATTTGGGATAAATGGCTATTGAGAATAAAATCAACCACTTTTTGTGCAAAATTATCAGCTAAATTCACCGTATAAATCATATTTTATCTTTCAAAAAGTATTGTTCTGTTTCTTTAATAGCTTCAGGTGTGCCGACATGGAACCACGAGCCATCAAAAATAATGTGCGAGAGGCGACCCTTTTTTTGAGCTTGGTCATAAAGATCTCTTAAACTAAAACAGTGAGGCAAATTTTGATTAAAAATACGAGGATGTAAAATTTGAATCCCCATAAAAAGATATGGTACATTTTTCTCTTGCACCGTTTTACGTCTAAGGCAACCTTGTTCAATAAAATAATTACCATCTGGCACATCACCATAGGCTCGTTCAATCGGGACAACAGCTAATAAAATATCCATTTTTTCTGGATCCCACGCACATTCCAATTGTGACAAAAGGCTGGTTGATACTTCTTGCCATAAGGGGTCGGCATTTAAAACAAAAAAGCCATTATCAGCCCCTAACTCATTTAGAATAGGCAATGCTTTTTGAACACCGCCACCTGTTTCAAGTGCAACTGTTTCATCAGAAAAAAGAAATTGAATATCCCTTTCTTTGAGTGCCTCTTGCTTTATCATATCTCCTTTATAACAAGTATTAATAACCACATTTTGAATACCATGTGTTTTAATTTTTTGAATAATATGAGTTAACAAAGTGTTGCCTGACACTTGAACAAGCGGTTTAGGTTTGTCATCAGTTAAATGACGCATTCTTGTCCCACGACCAGCTGCTAATATCATCGCCACTTTAATTGGCATGAGTTACTTCTCCTTGGAATGGGACTTGTTGACGAATATGAGCGGGAACATGTTTATCAAGCCAGTTTTTATAATCCTTAAGCAACGGATTGTTAAGGTGTTTTTCAAGCAAAGACCAAACAAATGGGATATGTTTTAAGTATCTATCCTTTTTATCTCGTACAAAAAGTCGAACAAAAATACCAATCACTTTTGTGTGCCGTTGAATAGCCATTAAAGGATAAGCCTCTTTAAATTCAGGGGTATTAAATTCGGGCAATTCATTAAAGTAAAGTTCAAGCATACTCGTTTGAATTTCATCTGGAACGGGACGTCTTGCATCTTCAAGTAAAGAGGCTAAATCATATGTGACAGGGCCAAATCTTGCATCTTGAAAGTCAAGTAAACCACATTCCCCTGTTTTGGTTATCATCAAATTATCAACATGATAATCGAGTAAGACCAAAGAATTAGGAACATTTGCAATTTTTTGATATAAATCTTTCCAAATAGATTCAAATTCTTGCATATCTTGATCAGATAACTCTTTTTGAACCACATATTTAATATACCAAAGTGGGAGTAATGACGCTTCAAAAAACATCAAATTCCAATCATAATGTTTTAATCCTTGATTAACTTTAACATTTTTTTGCAAATGAATAAGGGCTTTGGTTGCTTTTTCATAAAGTTCTTTTTCATTCATCCCTTGATTAATTAGACGTGTAAATGTGTTATCACCAAAGTCTTCTAACAAAAGAAAGCCATTTTCTAAATCTCTATGAAAAATATGGGGTACTTTTAAGCCAATATTTTCAAGCAATTCATCAACAAAAACAAACTGAGCTGGATTTTCCATTGGAATAGGGGCGTTCATTAAAACCATTGTTTCACCCGTATCTTTTTCAAGCCTATCATACCACCGAAAAGAAGCATCATGTGCCAACAAGCTCTTTTTTGCAGTATTCCAGCCCGTTGTTTTTAAAAAGGAATCAAGTGGATTTATTTGTTCAGTTGTCATATTTTACTCCTCAATTGTAATTAACCGAGATTGATCTTCATTAATCTCAATGGTAATACGAATAGCATTTTTAGGTAATAGATAGCCAATTTTTTCAGGCCATTCAATCAATGATACGCCATCAAGAAAGGCATCTTCAATCCCAAGTTCATAAGCCTCTTGTGGTTGTTTTAAACGATACATATCAAAATGATAAATTTCAAAATTGGGAGCATCATATGTTTGTAAAAGCGTAAAAGTTGGGCTTGGCACATCTTCAACTTGTTTGCAAAGTGATTGGATGAACCCCCGACAAAACGCACTTTTCCCAGCACCTAATGTCCCATAGAGGGCAACAACTGTGCCAGGTGAAACTCTTTGTGCAAAATTTGTTGCAATTTCAATTGTTTCAGCTTCGCTTTTTGAAATAAATTTCATTTTAAAACTCCCTTATGAATCACTCCTATCATAAATGAAAAAAAGACAAAAAAGCAATCTTTTTTGTCTTTTTTATAATAAAAAGTGGTTTATTTTTCCTCTTTTGCTTGTTCAGCTTGAAGCTGTTGAATTTTTGCTTGATAAAGACCTGCAAAATCAATTGGATTGATTTGAAGCGGTGGTAAACCAGCCTCTCTTGTTGTGTTCGCAATAATAGCTCTTGCATATGGGAACAATAAATGAGGTACTTCAACCAATAAAACAGGTTCAGTATGTTCTTTTGGCACGTTAAGAGTGACCATTGCACCATATGTTAATTCACAGATAAAAAGAGCTTTTTTTGTATCGCTTGTTTGAGCTGCCGCTTTTGCATTTAATTCAACTGTAAAAACATTTTCTTGATTTGTTTTATTTACTTGAATATCAACATTAACAGAAATGGCAGGAGCTGATGTCAATTCTGTTAAAATTTGAGGCATAGAAGGGGCCTCAAAAGATAAATCTTTGATATATTGAGCATTTATTTGAATATTTGGTGTATTTTGAGTTATATTTTCTGTCATTTTTAAAAAATCCTCTTGAAAAAAAACTATATTTAGAGTTATATTACACTGATCGTTTATACAATTGTTTTTTTTAGATGTAAAGGAAAATATGATATGTCTTTTGAAAATATTATTTTAACAGGGATTGTAATTGTCTTAGCCTTTGTTCTTTTTAGATATTCTGATAAACCAGCGAGCAAAACAAAAAAAACGTTACCCCAACATAAAATTCGTTTTGTATCTGAAAAAACGGGAGAGGTTATTGAAATGCATCTCATTGATACAGCCTCAACATCAAAAAAACAGATGAATGAAGAAAGTTTTTTAGCCAATGCAAAAATAGCATTTCAATTGGTTGTTGATTCTTTTACAAAAGGGGACCTTCAAAAGATTAAAAACCTTGTTGTTCCAGACATTTATACTGCTTTTGAAAAAGAAGTTGCTCACCGTAAAGAAAATAATCAGATCGTTGATTTTTCACTTATTTGTTTTGATTCTGTTAAGATTTTAAATTCTTCCACTCAAAAAGAAGAAATAACCGTTCAATTTGTTACAGAACAAATCAATCTTTTAAAAGATAAAGACGGGAATGTGATTGAAGGAGATGAAATGAGTGTTGCAACCGTGACTGATACATGGACATTCCGTAAAAAAAATGCTTCAAAATGGATTGTTAGTGCAACAAAAAGCGGGGCAGTCAATGGCTAAGAATAATATTTTTTCAGTAAGTGGGTTGGTTTTTGTTTGTTCATTACTTATTGCGGGGTGCACCTCAACACATTCACTTTCGCAAGGGCGTGCTTTTAAATTAAAACAGATGTCATTTGATGATTTACCTGGGTGGCAATATGATGATTTATCAATGGCAATGCCAAGTTTTATGCAATCTTGTAAAACACCATCTCGTATGTTTTTAAAATTTTGCAGAGGGTTGCAACGCTATAATGGTAGCTCATCCGAACAAATTAAAGCCTATATTGAACAAACACTTAGGCCTTATCAAGTTGTTTCCTACGGTTCAAAAACAGGGACAATGACAGGGTATTATGAGGCTGAATTAACAGGAACTCGTTATCAAGTCAGTCAAAACCAAGTACCTATTTATGGTTTGCCAGATGGATATAAAAAAGGCAAAAAATACCCTGAACGAGAAGATATTGAGGAAGATGGCATCGATGCTCCAATTATTGCTTGGGCAAATGACCCTGTTGAATTATTTATCTTACACGTTCAAGGATCTGGTAGATTAATCACCCCTGATGGTGAAATTAAGCTTGGATTTGCAGGGAGTAATTCAAGAGAGTTTATTGGACTTGGCACATTGTTAAAAAAGAACGGTGCCCCAGCACTTTATTCGATGCCAGCAATGAAACGTTGGTTACAGGAAAATCCAGAAAAAGCACGACGGATTATGGCACAAAATCCCAGATATATCTTTTTTAAAGAAAATAAGGGAGATTCACCTTATGGAGCAGGGGGCGTTGTTTTAACACCTATGCGTTCGGTCGCTGTTGATAAACGCTATATCCCAATGCACACCCCCATGTGGCTCGATACAAAAGATCCAGATGGGATTAAGTTACAACGCTTGGTTTTGGCACAAGATATTGGAAGTGCTATTCAAGGCGGAATTCGTGCAGATTTCTTTTGGGGACATGGCGAACTTGCTTTTGAAAAGGCTGGTCGTATGAAAAGTAGGGGTTCATATTATCTCTTGTTACCGAAAGATTAATGATGAATATGACACAAGAAGATTTAGATGCGTGGGAAGCATTTATAAAATCAGTTAAACCCTTGGACAAAAAAACTGATTTGACAACCGTTGAATTACCAAGGAGGTTACGGGTTAAAGCTCGCCCAGAACGGATTTTGACGCATATCATTGATTTGCATGGATTAACTCTGCAAGAAGCGTATACATGCGTTCTTAAATTTGTGACCATACATTTTACAATGGGGACAAAACACATCTCAATTATCACGGGGAAGGGGCTTCATGATGATGGTAAAATAAAAAAAGAGATGCCATTATGGCTTGACACGCCCGTTTTTAAAGATAAAATAGCTTCATATGAATGGGTCAATGCTGGCGGAACTGTTCGAATTAATTTAAAAAGAAGTAAAAGGAAGAAAAATGCCTGAAAAAATTGTTTTAGGAATTGAAAGTAGCTGTGATGAAACAGCATGTGCTCTCGTGAACGATAAAAAAGAGATTTTAGCCTCTATTGTTTGGTCGCAATATGATGAACATCGTCGTTTTGGTGGGGTTGTTCCTGAAATTGCAGCGAGAGCTCACCTTGAAAAATGTGATTTGTTAATTAAAGAATTAATGCAAAAAACTGGAAAAGAATTTAAAGATTTGTCCGCTGTTGCGGTTGCTGGTGGACCTGGACTGATTGGGGGCGTTTTAGTTGGCGTTATGACGGCTAAGACAATAGCTCTTGCCCATAATCTGCCATTTATTGCAGTTAACCATTTAGAGGGACATTCATTGACTGCAAGATTGTCACACCCTGTTGCATTTCCCTATCTTTTATTATTAACCTCTGGTGGGCATTGTCAGGTTTTAATAGTTGAGGATGTGGGGAAATACAAAAAACTAGGCGGAACAATTGATGATTCAGCAGGTGAAGCCTTTGATAAAGTTGCAAAAATGTTAGGTGTTGGATACCCTGGCGGTCCAAATGTTGAGCGTGCTGCCAAAGAAGGGGATGCGAATAAATTTAAATTTCCAGTTCCAATGAAGGGGAGAGAAGGGTGCGATTTTTCATTCTCTGGGTTAAAAACGGCTGTTCGTGTAGCTATTGAAAAATTGCCAGAAATCACCGAACAAAATCAAAAGGATATCTGTGCTTCTTTTCAAAAAGCGGTTGTTGCCCAAATGGAGGATCGCTTAAAAAATGCTATTCAAACGTTTAAAACACAATATCCAGAAGCAAAAGATATGGTTGTTGCTGGGGGCGTTGCCGCTAATATGGCGGTGCGTGAAATGTTGCAATCATTAGCTAATAAAAATGACCTTATTTTTTCTGCTCCGCCAATTGGATTATGCACAGATAATGGCGTTATGATTGCTTGGGCAGGACTTGAACGCTTTTTAAAAGGAAAGTTTGATCAGTTTGATTTTAAGGCACGCCCTCGTTGGCCTTTAGATACTTTAGATTAATTTTCTATTGAAATCTGTTGACAATACAAAATAATCGTCGTTATATTTAAAGTTACTTTTCATTTTTTTAGGAGGAATAATTATGGTATCAAAAGATGAAAAAGAGCTTGGTAACGCACTTAGAACAGGCTCATTGAAAGAAATAAAACATATTTTTGGCAAATCTACTAAACCACTTAATCCAAAAGAAGTGATAAAAATTTTAAGATTATTGCTTGGACGCTCAAATTTTGATTTTGAAATGGTAAAATTGTTAAAAAACAGACAATGCGATTTAAATGCACCTCTTGGTGATATAAAAACCAATCCTGAACAATATCGAATTGGGGATTATTTGGCGGCCTATGGTCGTTTATCCCCTAGATTGATTGATGAAATGGCAAAAGCGGGATATGATTTTTCAAAAACAAATCAAAAAGGCGAACACGCTGGTTTTTATTTGATTGCAAATCTAGCTGTAAATGATAAGGTTATTTCAGCTCTCAAAGCAAAAGGGGTTAATTTTTCAGCACCGAACAAAATAGGTTATACCGCAAGCGAAATGATGTATAATCATATAAAAAAATATGCTCAAAGGATGTATTTAAATACACCAACAGAGGTTGCAATCAAACGATTGAGTCCTCTTTGTCGAACGCAAAAAGATATGTTTAATTTGGTTCGTTTGCAAGGCAAGGAACTTAAAAGTTTTATTGTAGAAAAAGTCGCACAAATCAAACCAATCAATTATAGTGATGTTGGTATTCAACAAATTTTAATGGATAATCAGGCAAGTAAAAATTTGGCATATCATGCATTAAAAGAGGCAAATAAACACCATTTGCTTATGCAAGACCTACAAGCACACTTTATTTCACGGTGCACACCTGTTGCGCTTAAAAAACTTGGTTTATTAAAAGAGCAAGAACACGCATAAAATCTGCTTGACAGTATCTAAAATATGACCTATTTTAAAAAAAACAACTATAGATAGGAGAAAAAAAATGGAAATTGTAAATGATACAAATTTTGAAACATTGGTTTTAAAATCAGACAAGTTGGTTTTGGTTGACTTTTTTGCCACTTGGTGTGGTCCATGTCGCCAAATGTTACCAATTGTAACAGAAATTGCAGATGAAATGGCTGGTCAAGTCAATATCTATAAATTAGATGTTGATGAAGCACCAAAAACACCAGATATGTTTGATATTCAAAGCATTCCAACCCTTATTTTGTTTAAAGATGGTCAAGTTATAGATCGCAAAAATGGGGCCATGCTTAAATCAGAACTTGTTTCTTGGATTAAAGCTCATCTCTAAAAGGTCTGAAAAAGAACAAAAAAGGGAGTGTTAATACAGCACTCCTTTTTTATTAAAAAATAAACGTTTAAAATCAAATAGATATTCAAAATATTCAGGGGGGGTAAAAACTTATTGACAAAATAAAAAGGTGGGATGTATAATAAAAATGTGATTGGTAAACAATTAATTACGGAGATAAAAATGACACAAAAACCAAATGATTTAACAGAAATTGACATGCCAATGCTTGATTCATCTAATGACGGAAAGCATTTAGATGCCTCTGATCCACGTGTTCAAGCTGGCGTTCGAAAATTTGCTGAATATATGGCAAAAAAACGTGCGGAAAAAACTTTAAAATCAATCGATCTACCACATATAGAAGATAAAAGTGATATTTTTAATATCCCAACAACCATTACTGACGAGCAAGCACAAGCATTTTTAAACGGATTGGACAAAATGCCAAAAATAAAAAGAAATGAACTCGTCGAAACTCTAACAAGTTTGGTCGTTCCTATGTTGGATATTAATGAGAAAGATAATTTGACAAAAGTTGACCTTCCAAAGATTGATGCTACTGGCAAAGACGCACCTTTTGCAAAAGATAATTTGACAAAAGTTGACCTTCCAAAGATTGATGCTACTGACAAAGACGCACCTTTTGCAAAAGATAATTTGACAAAAGTTGACCTTCCAAAGATTGATGCTACTGACAAAGACGCACCTTTTGCATCTGTTGTACAAGCATTAGACCCCAATAATCCAGAGGTACAAAAAAATATTATCGCTGCAGCAAAACAAATAGCTTTGGGATTTGTTGCCTTGTCTACAATTATTATTAATAAGCAATCGGATGGGAAACAGACAGCCTTTGCATCGCTAAATAAAATAAAAAACCAGCGATAAAAAATTGATTATTCCCCAAGACACCTCATATGTTATTTATGGGGTGTCTTTTTTTATCCCCATTTTAAACAAATGCTTTTTAGACGCTTTAAAGCAAATTAGAGTCAAATTGTCGTGTATTTATACCAAACGGCAAAAAGATTTGGCTAAAAATCGATGTTTATCTTTCTTAAAAAATGCCTAAACAGCTTAAAAACAAAGGCTTTTAGAGGATTTTTGAGTGTTTTTTGATGCAAATTTGATTCAAAATAAAGCGTTAATAACAAAAAAACAGAGAAGGGGGCATTAAATCGATTAAACACGCAAAATCAATCATAGCTGTAAATGCTGTGCTGTAAATTCGGAAAATGCTGTGCTGTAAATTCGGAGTGTATTTGTGTATAATAGAAAAATGACCCTTAGACTTCTTAAAAAGAAAATAACCCACCTGTAAAAAGGGTGTCTGAATGTAGCGTGCTGACAAGAAGATAAAAGACATTTTGCAATAAAAACAACCAATAATATTTTCACAAACAGTATCCTTTCAAACAAAACTGTCAAAAGATGAACATAATATTTCCATAAATAAATTCCTTTCAAAAATCCGAATAAAAAACGTTGTAACCATTTGATTTACAATACAAAATCACATTCCCTTCCTCACATCCATTTGTCGCATAATTTATATTATGGATACTTAGATATATTTAAGTGTTCATAGTATAAAGATATATAACATTTTGATTTTATTATAAAATATTTATGTCGCTTGTAAGATTTTTAAAATTGTGCTAAAATTATGATATATTGATTTTTAATGATTTTTTTAATTTCTAAAAATCTGAAAGGTGGCACAAATGACAGAATTAAACAAAGATTTTTTCCCAAATGCAGTTGAAAAACTTTTTGAACTTTCAAAAAATGCGTATGCCTTAAAAAGCGATTTAAACGACTTACAAGAGCAAATTCGAATTTTGGCTGTGTTTATGCGTGAATATTTAAAAGAGCCTTTGTACATTAAAAAAAACGCACTTATTGTGCGTCTTATAAATTCAAATTTAAAAAACGGTCTAACAATTAATGAGGCTATCCTTAAAACATCTGAGAAATTACAAGAGCCTTTAAAACGCTGTCAGTCTGTTTTTAACTTTGAAAAACACCAAAAAAAACAAATGGAAAAATATGCCCTGCTCTATATGATAGAAAGGCTTGAAAAAGCAAGGCTATCAAAAAAAAGGATAGCCAAAATAACAGGATATTCTGAAAAATACCTTTATGAACTTAAAAAAAGACAATTAGAACGTCAAAAGGCTAGTTAAACCATGCAAATAATTGCGTTAAAAAAGCGACTAAATCGCCCGTTCCTGCTAAAAAGCTCCCGATACTTGTCAAAATGTATGCCCAAAACGTCTTTTTTTTGAATACACCAATGATTTTGTCTTTCATGATACCTATCCCCTAGAAAAATGTTAATTGCTCATTTGTGCGTTTTTTTTGCACATTTTGAGCCTTTTTTTGTGGTTTAGATGATTTTTTATCTTTTTTGGCCGTTCTTTTTGCTTTTTTAATCGCTTTTTGTCGTGCATCAATTTCTTTTCGCTCGTCATCTGTAACACCTTGATTGTACAACGCCCAATATGCCTTTTGATAACGTCTTGCCTTTGCTTTGTAGTATTCCTCAGCCGTCATTTATGAAAACCCTCCAACCGTTTAAGCCTATCATCATAGGCGTCAATTTTAAATTCTAGCTTTAAAATGCGTGTTTCAACTCGCATTATTTGAAAAAAAATAATGACGCATAACCCAAAAGTGCCATAACTTTCAATCAAATGTTGCATTTCAATCATTTTAGCCATTTCTTCCAAATATAATAACCAGCAATGCCTAACGCCCCAGCCTGCCACAATTCAATATTATCCAGCAAAGCAACTCTTTTTTCGCTTGTTGCTGTATTTGTGTTGATCACCACATCAGGCTCATCTGTTGCGTCTTTTATAACTGTTCCGATATAAGCACCACCAAAAAAACTTGCTACAACTCCGATTAAAGGTAAAACCATTTTAACACCCCCTTATGCATAAAAAATATGATTTCCAATTTCTGCCGTTTTAGTCAATTTGCTAGCCCATGATGGATTGACGCTTTTTGCGTGGTAATGCGTCGCTCCGTTTGAATAATCCGTCCCAAGTTGCCCCCCATTTTCAACGCTACTTTTAGCAATTAAATACAAATATTCATAGGTTGAATCTGTCATATCTGCATTTATCATTTTGTTATAATTGGCAAGGCTGGCCCTATCTGTTGAGCCGACTGTTTCGGGATTCCAACAACTGAATTGATACGGTTTTTTGCATACGTCCTCAATGGTTGCACCCCACCAGCCACCTTTTTTAACTCTGTTGAGTATTGTTTGCATGACTGCTTGCTGTCCTTTTGGGCTTTCGCCCCTTGCCTCGCCATAAACGGTGCGTGCTAGTATTTCAATTTCCTTGTCTTTATTTGTTAAAATTTCTTTTCTAATCATACGCCAAGCAAAAAGCCCCCCAATTGATAAAATTAAAATGTTGCCGATATTTTCACTTTTTTCCACATTAGCCCCCTAATGCGTTAATTTCAGCACGCCACGCCTGCCGTTGTATAATATCTTCAGCATATTCTTCTTTGGTTGCACTACCCTCTGCAATTTTAATAATTTTATAGTCTGTTGCTGTGAGATTATTTTTAAGCTCTGCTATTCGCTCAGCGTCTATTTGTTCTTGTGGTTTAGGGATAATTTGCCAGCCTTCGATAATTAACTCACCTGCATTAATTCCGTTAATTTCATCATCTGTTAATATATAATTTGATGTTTCAATATCATTACATTTTTGCATAGTGCCGTCTTTAATAATATATTTACCTCTCAGATCATCAACAAGCACCCACCCACCATTTTTAAAAATAACGGCTTTTCCATCTTGTTTATCAATAGGCTTTTCAAATGTCGCATTTGCTGGCAATAAATAAACATCATGCCCCTGTTTTTTTGTTTCTAAAGGGTCAAGATGTGCTTTTTCTTCTCTTAAAAATTCTTTTGTTTCTTCATTATAAACATAAACTAACATTAAAAACCCCTTTAATATTTGATGTAATAACGTGTTGTTGTTGCAAGATTAATTGAACCAGTAAGACCTGAAATTGTTGGGTCTGTTGATATACCTGCACCCTGATATCTTGTTACGTTTACAGCACTAACAGATGTACCAACAGGCTGTCCAAGTCCGTTTGTACTAGCAACCCCCATAATGCGTGAATTACTATTTACGTCATATATATTTAAAGAATAATCCCCACTTGGTGTATTGATACCTAAAATATTACCATTACCACTAACACTAACAGTTGCACTTGTTACCATTCTTGCATTTGACAAATCAGGCAAATTAAAAGTTGTTGTTCCGTCGCCCTCGCCGTATGTAGTACCTATAATATCAAATAAAAGTTTATATGTTGTACGGCTAATTTCTGCACCATTGCAAATCAAAGCTTGCTCTGGTAGTGTTCCATTTGCTGAGTATGCAAAAATAGTCCCTCTTTCAAGGGTTTTAATCCAGTTAAAAGTAGGATTATTATTTATTGCTCCTGACCCTATCATTTAATCCCCTTTAATTAAAATATGCAACACTGACTTTTTCGCCGACTGTTCCGTATAAAGTAAAATTAGAACTCAGTTCCATATCAAATGTAGCTGTTGGTTGTAATTCAAAAGTATTGTTTGAAAAAATAAAAAAGCTATCTGTATTTGACATATTTTGCAAAACAACTCTTTTATATCCTGTTGAATTAATGGCAATTTCTCCGTTGCTGTCAAATGTTTCAAGGCTGGCATTGACTGATGTATAAGGTTGATTCTGTGTTGTAACTGTTCCCGATACATTGAGTCGGTCATCTTGTATCGTTCCGATAGCTGTTGCAATAACCACGTCAATATCTGCATTTGTCATATTAAAAATGGTTACTGATGGTAATTCTTCGGGATATGAGATACAAAGTCCTTTCCAAAACTCTGTTTTTGAGGATAACGCACCGAATTGAAAAAGTAAATCGCCTTGATTATTTGCGTTACTGTCAACGATTCTAATTGTATTATAAACTTGTTGATACTTGACCTGCCCATTTGCTGGAATAGTCAATTTTTCTTGTTTATATGATACAGGAGTTGTACTGTTGTTAATTTGAACCATTTTTTTACTTCCTCTTTACAAAATATGCCCAACCTAAAAATCCAATTAAACCGTAGAGTGCGTATGTTTTAAACGCTGAATGTGTCGCCTGCTCGCTATTATATGCGTTTGCAAGGGCACTTGTTACCCTGTCCGTCTGTTGTGCAACGGAGCCAATAGTTTCTTGCACCCAGCCGAACGTGTCATTAAATAATTGGTTGCCTGCATCTAATACTGTATTTGTCAATTCAAGAGAACCATCAACAATTGTATTTGCTGAGGTATTTACTGCATTTAAAAAATTTGTCGCAAGGTCATCACTCATGCCTGCATAATAAACATCACCAGTTGCGACAAT
>CALARE010000064.1 GCA_937888725.1 uncultured Alphaproteobacteria bacterium
CGTCTAAATTTCTAAAACAATGTTCTCTCACCTGTTCTAAATGTGGCAAAATAAGAGTTTGAACCTTTTTTAAATGGTTGAAACAATTATCTCCTGCTTTTTTAAGATTTGGAGCACTAACCTCAAACAGGTTTGGACAATCTTTCACATTTTCAGGCCCCATTTCTTTTAAATCTGGCAATGAAAGATGGCATAAAAATGAAAAACCTTTAATTGTCTCTGGCTCAAGGTGTGTTACACCACTTAAACAAAGCTTTTGAAGAACTGGCTTGGCATCTTCAGGTTTCTGCCTATGATATAACGATGTTCCTAATTGAAGAACTTCTTTTCCATCTAAAATCAACATCGTATCTTTTTGAACAGCATTTTGGGTTGTATTCTTAATTTCAATTGACTTTGCTTTTTTAACCTGATCCATAACAACTTCCAAAAGGAGTGTGTTTTTAAGATCAGTTTCGGATAATATTTTTCTAACAACTGTATGATTTTTCCCTAAGTTAAGATGTCCTACAGATCTGTTATCACGGCTATAAACATCAATTTTTTCCAATCTTGGTGCATATATTTTAGCTTTTGAACAGCTATGGTAGCCTATCTCTTTTAACCTTGGGAAATACTGTTCATCTTCCTCATCTAATTTTGTTAAAGAATAACGTCCTATTTCTTCAAGGTTCGGGGCTTCAATCTTTTTCACCCTTCCAAAACAAGAATTCCCTACTTTTTTTAACTTTGGTGCTTTAAAATAATCAACTTCTAGAGACTCAAGAATGTTATCATTCACCACCTCAAGATTAGGCATTTCCAGTTTTTCAATATGGCCTAGTATCCAAGAAACACCACGACCTTTAAAGGATTCAACCGATTTCAAACACAAAGATGAGATTTTTCCATTCTTTGCTGTGATAAAGTCATTGCCATCTAACTGAATATGTATTTCACCTTTTGTTTGAGTAACTGATATTTTTTTACCCCTTGTTTCTGCATTTAAAATTTCATATAACCCAGCATTAAGTGCGAAAGTACTTTGAACAAAATTGTCATATGTATTGGTTGAAATGATAACATTCCCTATTTGATAATAACCCTTTTCATTCATTTTTGACATATTAATCTGAACATCTCTAGGGCATTTTTCAAACGTATATGAACTCACAAATTCACACACTGGGATATTCACTTTTTTTAAATTTGGCACCTGTCCAAGCATTCTAGTAGAAAACTTTTTTAAATTTGGGGCATTAAATTCTATCAAATAATCCATTATGTTAAATGAATGGTCCTCAACATATTGAGCTTGAAGCGTTAATGAGATGATATTCCCCTTTTGAATACGCATGACTTCTTTGCCATCAGCAAGCAAAATTTTAACACCATTGATACTTTTAACTTGCAAGGTTTTATCTTTTATTTCATTTTTTAAGGCATTTAAAGAGGCTCTTTCACTTTTAAGAGGGGTTAAAATATCTTTTTTCTTTAAATCAATAACAAACCCATCAGCCATAAGTTGAGAGTTTTTATCAACCTCAAAGACAACACCATCTTTTACATAAAAACCATCTCCAAAATAGATGTTTTCTCTTTCCGTATGATAATGATATATCGCATTTTGATACACATAATTTATAGGAAGAAAATCATCCCTTGCCAAAAAATCAAGCTTAAAAAATCGTTTTAATGAGTGAGATAAGCCAACAATAATATTATCAGGATTTGAATCAAACGTATTGTCACAAAAAGGAACTGTATGGTTATATCTATTTTTAATTGAGATAAAACCACCTGTTTTAAGCATTTGAATAGAAATCACCGATGTACCATATTTATCTTGACGTGCTGGATGCGAAAAATCTTTTCGATTTAATTTATCAGCACCTTCTTTAATGGCATGAATGATGTAATATCTTTTGTGGCGATTTGGGTCAGTTAAAGTACAAATTTCTTCCCCTTTAGCATAATAAGGAGCGATTGAATTTTTCTTTTCTTCCGTATCAGCCACAAACGCATCATAGCCCGCTTTTTTCAAAAGGGTGATTGGATTTTCATAAGGAACTTGTTCTTCCTCAACCTGTTTTTTCAATGACCTTAAAAAAGGAATAATGGGCTCTGCCTTTCGCCCTGCAAATTTAACAATTTGCAAGATATTTGGAATTTCAAAAATAGAAGCGTCAACATTACGAATAGCTTTGGCAAAGGCTTCCCCATTTTGTTTTTTGACTAAATCATAAACCGACTTTTCTTTTGGCATTTATCCTCCTTATCTTCTTTTTTCATTATAGCACAAAAATAAACTTCTGTATAGAATGGTTAAAATTATCTTTCAAAATCAAACTGTTGTATATATTTTTCCATTGAAGCTGGAAGTTTTTTTTGCACAACAACTGTTGGTTTTTGTGTTTCTGAATTTTCTTCCTTTTCAAACGCTGCATTTGGAGCATACAAAACAGATAATAAAGGCGTGTTATAAAAATTATCTCGCTTAATTAAACGAAGGTGTGGCATATAAACACTTTTCAATTTTTCACAATGAGATAAAACATTTTCATAAATAGAATTAATCTCAGGGGCAATCACTGTTTCAAGTGCTGGTAATTCACAAAGACTATTCTCCAAAATCACCTCGGCCTTATCCAAAACAACCATTTCCAGATTTGGACAATTGATAAATGATCTTGCACGAATAACTTCTATTTCATTTAATCGTACTTTTTTAAGGCTTTTGTTGTTTAAAAAGGAACATTCTCCCCAATACGATATTAAAGAAGGAAGTGTCAGCTCCTCTATTTCATTTAAATCACAAAAACATCTTTCCTTTGTATAAGATAAAAATGGCAAATCCAGCTTTTTTAATTTTGGGGCATAACAAAAGCAATTTGATTTAACCTTTTCTAAATTTGGCAAAGAAAGCTCTTCATATCCATTATGACAAAAACACTCATCCTTTGTTTCTCTTAAGTCAGGCATAAAAACACGCTTTAAATGAGGATTATTTCTCACACAATGCCATCCTAAATAAAGCACTTTAGGACAATTAATTTCTTCTAATGACTCACAATTACAAAAAACATTTGAGCCAATTTCTGTCACATTTGGTAAAAAAACTTTTTTAAGTTTTGGGCAATTATTAAAATTCCCCCCAGAAATACATCCTGTAACTTTGCTCAAATTCACTTCCTCTAAATCTGGCAAATTATAAAAAAGGTCCGTTTTCAAACCATTCATTTCAGGTAATGTAAAGGAGATTAATTTTCCATCTCTAAATTTCAAAAGTTCTTCATCTTCTACCAAAAGCGACTGGGTTCCATCATCATTTATTTGAACCGTAACTTGATTATTAAACATTCTTTGGTTTAAAAAAGTGATAAACTTAGAACTATAAATCCCTTGTGATATAACTTGCTTATTTAAAACATCAATACCTAATGAGGCAAAAAAGATAATCCCTTTTTCTGCCAATTTGGGAGCAAAAATAGTACCACTTGTTCCAGTAAAAGTATCTTTAGAAAGATTTTCCAAAACAGGGAAAGAGGCTTTTTTTAATTTTTTCAAGCCATTGAAAGACCCAGCTTCCAGCGTTTTTAATAAAGGAGCTTCAATTGTTTCCAACATTTTAAAATATTTAGAAAAGGAACATACGCCTAACTCTTTTGTTTTTAACAAACAAAGTTTTTTGATTTGCCCATTTTTAGTTACAACCACTGGCTTACCATTTAAAGTTAAAACCCTTTCATCCCCTTGTTTTATAACTTGCAAAATGCCGTCTTTTATCTCTCCATCAAAACAATGACGGACACCTGATGGGGATAAAACCTCTCTTTTTTTCAAATCAAAAATAAAAGGAATAGCCATCATTTGGCAACCTTTGTTCAAAGGATATACCACCCCATCTTTTAAGTAAAAATCTTCTCCATAATAGATATTATTACATTCTAGTTCATACTTAAAAATTTGATTATTTTGATAGGTATATCCCTCTCTTAATAGGACTTTTCTGCTTGAAAAATCGACATTGAAATATTTTTTTATCGCAAATGAAAGCCCCTCAATAATATTGTCAGGATTTGAATTAAATGTGTTATCACACCCTGGAACGACATGATTATAACGGTTTTTGATAGAAATAAACCCACCTTTTTTTAAAATTTGAATGCTAATCACTGATGTACCATATTCATCTTGCCTCGCTTCTTTGCCATAAAAATTTTCCCGTTTAATTTTCTGCACATTCTTTTTCACAGCATTGATGATGTAATAATTTATATATCGTCTATTATCACTAAAAGTGCAAAGTTTTTCATTGCTTTCAAAATATTTTTGAATGGCATTTTGCTTTTCAAGCGTATCGGCATAATAAGCATCATATCCTGCCAATTCAAGCAATTTAAAAGGCGAGAGATGCCCAGCTACTTCTTCAATTTGAATTTCTTTCAAACTTTCAAGAAATGGTAATAAGGACAAAGCATTTCGGCCAGCATAACGCACAATACGTGCCAAATCAGGAACATCAAAAATCCCACTATCATAATTTCTGATTGCTTTGGCAAAAGCTTCACCATTTTGTTTTTTTATGATATCATAAACTAATTTAGTCATCACTCCTCCCATGCTCATTTTGTGCAAATTTAAACAAATTGTTTTGCGACGAAAGAAGAACAGGGCCTGTTTTGGTATGCGTTAAAATAGGCAAATAATCCGTCCGCATTCGCTCTTGCAAACAAGGTGCATACAACGTTTGAATCCCAGAATCGACAAAACACCTGTCTGCTAAATAGGCTAATTTCGGTGCATCTAAAAATCTGATTTTGGGCATGTGCTGAAAACAACAAGTATCCATTCGCTCCAAATTTGGAACATCAACTTTTGAAAGTTGTGCAAGCCAACTCATACAAAAAAGTCCCATCGAGGTCACATTTTGAATATTAACATCAACAAGTGATTGATTATTCATAATATTTTTACCAGCCAATGCCGTTAAAGAATTTAAACTAACTCTTTTTAAACGTGGATTTGTTGAAATTGTGTTTTGTCCCATCTTTTCAAGCAAATTTAAATCCAGTTCTTCCAATGAATCATTATAATTGAAGCAATCATTATCTACATATGTTAAATTAGGTAAATATACCTTTTTTAAATTTGGACAATAACAGATATTTTCCTCTTGCATAATAAAGGCTCTTGGTGCTGAAATTTCCTCCACATAACGCAGGCCATTTAATGCCCTCTTTGGAATAAATGAAGCCTCCTTAAAATGCAATTTTTGAATCCGAGAGCCTTTTGTTTCTAAAACCACAACATCATCAACAAAAAGCTTTTTATCCTCGTTATCCATCACAACTCGAACTTGTTCACCAGACGAGAGCTCATCATTAATTAATTCATAAAACCCATCTGAGGCATTTGTAACACCAAAACAAACTTTTTTTTGCGTATCAATGCTTAAGCCTGCAACCGTATAAAGACCCATTTCAGCCATATAGGGCGTGTTCACATCTTTTAACATAGGCAAAAACATTGGTATTAAGTTTTCAAAGCATCTCACTTGGGGTGCGTCAATTTCTTTAAAGGTTATATTTGGCGAATGAGCACAAACGGTAATATGTTGTGCTTCTTTAAAAGAACAACTTTCCAAACAATCAAAACCCGAAACGTCTAATTGCACTTTTTTTGCTGATGGTGATGAAAATCTTTTTAAGTGTTTAAAATCTTTCAAATTATTTAATGAAAATGTTTCACATTCGTATAAATTTAATTCAATAACTTGTCCGGCTTTTACGCGTACAACCGCCCTATTATCGGCAAAAATAATGTGTTCATCACCGTTCACAGCAACATGCAATTTTTTATTTTGAAATTCTTGATTTAAAATGGCGATTTTTTCTTCATCCATACTATCAAAAAAACCAGCTGTTGGAAAATCAGAAAGAATCCGCTTTTCTTTTAAATCCAACACATAGGGTCCTATTAAAATTTGATAATCTTTATTAATAGGATAAAGCCCACCATCATAAAGGCAAAAATCATCCCCAAAATAAGCATTATTTTTTTCAAAATAATAATGGTAAACACACCCATTTTGATAGGTATACCCATTTGGAATAGCAACCTTTGTACTTGCAAAATCAACTTTAAAATATTTTTTTAAAGCAGATGACAACCCTTTAATAATATTATCAGGATTTGAATAAAAGGTATTATCTGGCGAATCAACTGAATGGTTATACCGATTTTTGATTGAAATAAAACCACCCGTTTTTAAAATTTGAATACTAATCACCGAGATACCATATTCATCTTCCCGTTCTTCTTGTCCTTTAAAATCCGCTCGATTAAGATTGCCAGCCCCTTCTTTAATACAATGAATAATATAATAATTTTCAAACCGTTTAAAATCATCAAACGTGCAAAGTTCTTCCCCATCGGCAAAATAGCGTTCAATTGAATTTTGTTTTGTGAGTGTATCTGCCACAAAAGCATCATATCCCACCATTTTAAGAAGTTCAAAGGGTGATTTATCAGTTTCAACATCTTCAATTTCAACACCTTTAAAACTTTCTAAAAAACCAAGAATGGGGATGGGATTTCTCCCCGCATAACGCACAATTTTATCCAAATTTTCAATGTCAAAAAGGCCACTATCAAAGCGTCTGATTCCTTTGGCAAAGGCTTCACCATTTTGTTTTTTAATGATGTCATACATTTTTTTTTGCATTTATCGGCCTCTTTGTTTTCCTCTTAAAAAATTCAATAAACCAAACGTTAACATATTCATTACTCGTTCATTTTCTTTAATAAATTGCCGTTTTTGAATCATATATCTTGTTGTAACTAAAATTGCTTGGTTTGCTCTTAAATGGGGAGCATACAAATGGCCAGCATTTTTAAACGCACCAAAATCCATCAAAACCAAATTAGGTGCTTCAATATAACACCCCTCACAATTGTCAGAAAATGCACTTCTCCCTACACGCTCAAGTTTTGGAACATAAATTTTCTTTAATTTTAAATTAAAAGAAACAGCACCTTCCTCTGCTTGTTTTAATTTTAAGAGGTTTAAAACCTTTAAATCAAAATTATATGATAAAGATTTACCCCCAACCTTTTTGCAAGAAGGCAGAAAAACCTCTTTTAACTTCTCATTAGAATAAATACCGTATTCCTCTATACGTAAAACTTTGGGAGCATAAATTTTTTCAAGCAAATTGTTCTGTCTTAAACTGTGACTTGGAATTTCTTTTAACTTTGGAAAATAAAGTTCCTTAACGTCAATATTAAAAAAACAACTCTCCCCCATACTTTTCAAATTTTCAAATACAAGTTTTTCAAAATCACATCCAAAAGAAAAACAATGAGCACCCATTCGAATTAAATTGGGGGCAAAAAAATGATTTAAAGAAGTGTTTTCAAAACAATCATTTCCGATAATACTTAAATTCGGGGCTTCAAAAAAAGTTAAAGCTCTTTCCCCTTTAAAGGAATCATCAGGCAAAGACACGGCTTTTAATAAACGAGCTTTTGTAACATTCTTATCTTCATCAAAACTTAAAAAAAGTGCTCCATCTAACAAAAGGTCAAAGCCATTTTCATTTTTCTTTCGTTGAATATTTTTACCCTTCATTTCCTCAATCAAAATGTTAGCAAACTTATCATCCTCATAAAAGAATGTGGTCACTGTTTTTGCTTTTAAATCAAACAAATACTGTTTCATAAAAAACTGATAATCCTTTTGAATAGGGATAATTTCACCCCCATCAACATAAACCCCATCCCCAAAATACATATCCTCTTTTTCAAGCGTATAATAAATCAAATGATTTTGAACGATAATATAATATTCTGGCAAAACATATTTAGATAAATAAGGTATTGAAAAATTAACTTTAAAATGCTTTTTCAATGAATCAGACAATCCTAAAATAATATTATCAGGATTAGAACCAAAAGTATTATCTGGGTTTTCAACCGTATGATTGTATCTATTACAAATTTTAATAAACCCACCTGTTTTTAAAATTTGAATACTAATCACTGAGGTGCCATATTCATCTTGGCGGTCTTCATGGCCTTTAAAATCACTTCGTTTAAGCTTATCAGCCCCCTCTTTAACACAATGAATAATGTGATACCGTTTAAATCGGTTTGGGTCAGAAAAAGTACAAAGTTCTTCTTTTTTAGAAAAATATTTTTTAATAGAATTTTGTTTCTTGAGCGTATCAGCATAAAAGGCCGTATATCCTGCTTGTTTTAAAAGTTCAAAAGGTGACTTATCAGATATTTCCTGCGTTTTACTTTTTGAAATCAAAGATCTTAAAAAAGGAAGTAAAGGCTCAACATCACGCCTAGCATATCGAACCCATTCTTGAATACCTGGCACATCAAAAATTCTAGCATCATAATTTCTGATGCCTTGAGCAAAGGCTTCGCCTTTTAATTTTTTAATGATGTCATACATTTTTTTTTGCATTTACCGACCCCGTTGCTTACCTCTTATAAAATTTAACAAGCCAAAGCTGAGCCGATTTAAAACTCTTTCCCTCTCTTTAACAAATTGCGTATTTAAAATATTAAAATTTGTTCGATTTAAATCCTCTTTATAAAGACGCAAATATGGAGCATATAAATGACCTACACTTTCAAAACAATTACGCCCTACCTGTACAAGTGCTGGTGCTTCAACATAAAGACTGGGATGATTTTTACCAAATGAGTAAGAATCAATACGATCCAATTTAGGAACATACACTTTTTTAAGATTATCATTACAACTAATTGCACCATGTCCCACATATTTTAAACGAGGCAAATGAAGCGTTTCAAGATTTTGGCAAATTGTAATTGCTTCGTATCCGAGATGCATACATTTCGGTAAAAAAAGTGTCTTTAAATACTTATTTTGACGAATTGCCTCAGATAAAACCATTTGCACTTTTGGTGCATATATTTTTTCAAAATCGCTTAATGCAAGAGATGCCTTTGAAACAGTTTTTAAATTCGGTGCGATAAATTCTTTTGAATGAATACCAAAAAAACACTCCTCACCCATACTTTTTAAATTATCAAATATCAATTTTTCAACAAAACAACCGCCATAAAAACATTCTCGTCCCATATGCACCAAATTAGGAACTGATAAATAATGCAAATGAGTAGATGTCAAGCAATTATCACCCATTATTTTTAAATTTGGAGCATCAAAACACGTCAACTTTTCAGCTTTTGCAAATGAATGATTGGGCAAATACTGAGCTCGAACAAAACGAGCACCAACAACATCATAATCTTCATTAAAGCTTAAAAATTCCTCACCATCAAGCAACAAATCAAACCCTAAAAATGTTTTTTTTCTTTGAATTGTCTTATCTGCCATCTCTTGATTTAAAAGATCAACAAACTTTTGATTTTTCCCAAAAAAATGAGATACCTTTTTTGCCTTTAAATCAAACAAAAACCCTTTGTAAAAAAATTGATAATCCTTTTGAATGGGGGTAAACACGCCATCCTTAACATAAAAAGAACCACCAAAATAAACATTATCTTCCTCATGATAGACACGCAGGATTTTTTTATCAACCATTATAAAGCCCCATGGCAAACGCTCTTTTGTTGTAAAAAAATCAACTTTAAAATGCTTTTTCAATGAATCAGACAACCCTAAAATAATATTATCAGGATTTGAATCAAAAGTTTGATCACACCCTTGAACCGTGTGATTATAACGGTTTTTAATCGATATAAACCCACCTGTTTTTAAAATTTGAATACTAATCACTGAGGTGCCATATTCATCTTGGCGGTCTTCATGGCCTTTAAAATCACTTCGTTTAAGCTTATCAGCCCCCTCTTTAATACAGTGAATAATGTGATAATTTTTATGCCGTTCTGAATCACGAAAGGTGCAAATCGCTTCCTTATTCGTATAATAGTGTTTAATTGAATTTTTCTTTCTTTCCGTATCGGCATAAAAAGCATTGTACCCTGCTTTTTTTAAGAGTTCAAATGGGCTTAATTCAGATTGAACCTTTATTTTATCAATATCTAATAAAGAAGATAAAAATGGAGTTAATCTTTCAGCATCTCGCCCAGCATATTGAATCAACTCTTGCAAATTTGGGATGTCAAAAATTCTGGCATCATAGTCACGAATGGCTTTGGCAAACGCCTCACCATTTTGTTTTTTAATAACGTCGTACATTGATTTTGCCATTTGAACTTACCCATCCTATTTTTTTAGATTTCCAAATATTTTACCATATTTAGAAAAAAATGTCAACAATTTTCAATAAATCAAAAACAAACCCTCAAAATAAAGTTTTACTTGACAACAAAATGCATAAAATAGTATTGTACATTTTAAATAGAGGTAATAAGGATGAAACTAACAACCGCACAAAAATGGATATTATTTAATTGCTTAAGACAAGCACTTTACTTTTTCTTGTGTATTTTATTTACCCTTTCACTTAGAATAGCTGCCACTTATTTTAAGGCGGAAACTTTTAAAGAATTTGGACTTATTGAAAACTTGCAACTCACTCTTTTAGCTCTCAGCGGTGTGGCATTTACATATTTAAGTGTCATCTCTCAAAAATTTAGACCATTACTTATTGGATTATCCTCTCTTTGTGTTTTTGCCTTTTGCAGGGAACTTGATTCATTTTTTGACGTACATCTACCCGTTATCAGTTGGAAATTTTGCTATATTTTTCCACTGATTGCTGGCATTTATTTTTTCAAAAAACGGAAAAAAGTTAAAAACATCTTGCTTTTATTTTGCACCTCACCTGCTTTTTATATGATGTGTTCTGCAATGATTGTTTTTATCCCGCTTGCCCAAGCGATTGGAAATCGTGGATTTATCTCAACTGTCTTACCTGATGCACATGATGTGATATTGATGCGTCGCTTTATTGAAGAATCAGCTGAAATTTTAGCGTATTTTTTAATTTTATTATCCAGCATTGAATTTTATATTTCTTTGATTTATAAAAAGAAAAAGTAACATTTTATAAAAACACTTGACAAAACATAACTCTTTTGCTATACTAGCACTTATAGAGGTTAAATTCAACATAAAAAGAGGGGTGCTTTCATGAGTCCAAAAGATGAAAAAGTTGCTATTATTCGCCAAACATATCGTAAACTTTGGTCACTAGCTCATAAATTTTCAAACCATAATTCCAAAATTACAACAGAAATGGAACGTTTTATCAAAGAAAATTATTTAGATGAAACGTTTATTCTTACAAAAGCAGATGGTACACAAAAAGAGTTGCCTATGTTTGTCACTGGCAAACCAAGAAAGGGCGGTCAAACTGTTTATTTTGATCCAAGAGCGATGGACACATTTACCGCACGCCACCAAGATGAGCTAAAACAAAAAGCTGATGAGTTAGAGGAAAAATCAGAATTTATCTCACTTAGAAATTTGGCACGCAATTTAAAACTTTATTCTTCTGCAAATGAGAAACTCTTTCAATTGATTGAAAAAAAAGCTTTTGATGATACGTTCATCACAACAGATGAAATGGGTAATGAAGTTGAATTGCCTATTTTTGAATATCCAGAAAATAAAATGAATAAATCATACCTCTCTATTCGCAAAGATGGTGTCCCAACATTTATTCAAAATCATAAAGAATCCTTGCGTGAAATTGGTGTCCCTGTTGATGATTATACAAATGAAACACTTTCTCGCCCTGAAGAAGATATGCTCACTCCCCGTGAATTGGCCGAACTTTTAGGTATTAAAAATTTGGGTCCCAATGCTCTTTTTCAATTTTACAAAATGATTACAACCAGTTTTTCCAAAATTAATATAAAAGAGCACCCCTCGGGCAAAATTCGTCCATTGTTTCAAAAACGGTGGTATCGTTCTGAAATTTTATGTCTTCACAAAGATGACTTAAATTCTTTTGTGTTTAAAGCACAAAAACAACTCAAAAAATTAGGCGTTCCCCCACATATTTTAAATCACTACCTTTTCAAAGAAGAATTACACGCAAAAACAGATGAAATGATTACAATCAGTAGCTATTTGCGTGATTACTTACACTCAAATGAATTAAATGATTTGAGTCAAGAAATTCGGGCTAATCACCTTTCAGACAGATATATTGTTCAAGATGAAAATGGCGTATTAACAGAAAAACCTGTTTTTCTTAAAATCAGAAATACACATAGTGGTTTAAATAATTATGTTTTTGCATCAAGGGAAGCTCTTTTTGCATTTACAAAAAATAATGAAAAACTCCTTCTTTCAAAGGGGGTTACGCCTTATCGCTATCAAAATTTATTAAGAGAGGAAAATGCTCAATCCATCCCAGAAGGTGAAGCTGTATCCGTTTCTGAATTGGTGGCTAATCGCATTATTAGCCCAGAAAAGGCAACAGCCGTTATTGACTACATTGATGAAACATTCACCTCTTTTACAAATCATTATGCTGAAAGAAGACCATATGGCTATCAAAAAAGAGATGAAAGAAAGGGCTTTATAAAAACTTATTTATTAAAAGAGGGCTTATTTGAATTTTTAACCAGACATCAAAATGAGTTGAGCATTCAACAAAATACATTAGATGCACTCAGTTTTAATATGCCAATTCATGAAAAAGAATCATATATGCTCTCTATGTCAGACTTATTAAGATTATTGGGTCGCAATGAACGACAAGCAAATGAATTAAAATCCTTGATAAAGAAAAATGCCATTCAAACGACATATACATCAACAGATGGTGATGAAAAGAACATTTTTTTATATGCACATACACGCAATGGCCAAACAGCCCTTTTTATCGATGTGATGGGTGTTTCAACCTTTTTAACAAGATATACCCAACAACTTAAAAAAATTGGCATCACACCAAAACACATTCATACCGCTCTTACAAAAATTCATCAATCACCTAATATTGTTGAAGAAATAGCCACAAAAAGGCAACAAGATCTCATCACACGAAAACAACGTGATGCACAAAAAGGGGGGTAAATGTTTAGAAAGGAAGTCCAATTAAATGACAATTTTTTAGGGTTTGATGAATTAACAAGACTACTTCACAAAAACGCCCCTTTTAACATCGCATTACAAAAATATGCCCTCGATAATTGGCTTGATGAAACTATTTCTATCACCAACAAACAAGGGAAAACCAAACAAATCCCCGTCTTTCATTACGGAAGGAAAAAGAATGCAAAACCGCGTTTTTATCTTTATAAACAAGTTCTTATTCCTTTTTTAAAAAGACACATTACCACTTTTGAAAAACTCGGTGTTCCAAGAGAAAACCTATTAGCCACTCTCGGAGAAATTCCCACCATTTACCTTGACGATAAAAAAAATATACCACTCTTGAGTTTATGGAACGTGGCGTCTAAGTGTACTTATAACTCTAAAATTATTTCAGCACTTTGCCAAGAAATTAAACGCATTTATCTGACCGAAACATATACAGCCATTGATGCTGAAACAAATAAGGAAGTTGAAAAACCAATGTTCCTTTTTGTGCAACCTAGAATGGGAAAATGTGGCGTTTTTATGGATAAAAACGCCCTCCCCACTTTTTTAAATAGACATAAAGACGCACTGAAAAACTTTATCCTACTGTTAGAACAAGGGAATGAATTTATGTCATTACGTTCTTTTGCAAGATATTTAGGCGGTTCTAAAAATGAAAATGGATTACTTAAACTCATTCAAACCCACCTCGATGAAACATTTGTTAAAGAAGATAAAGATGGTAATCAAACAGAGGTTCCTATCTTTCATTATAACGAACAAAAAAATGGCTGTATTAAACTTGATATTCATAAAGAAGGGATTAAAACCTTTATCATCAAATATCAACAAGAATTAATCAATTTAGGGTATTTCGGTGTTCAAGCACTCTTGCACAATTTTGATAAAAAGGGTTTTCAAAAGGGCTACCTCAGCATCAGACAAATCACTCAAAAATTGCATAAAACCGATACTTTTTCAAAACAATTAACTGATATTATACATCAATCATACGCCAATGATACCATTTCATTTTTTGACAAAAAAACAAAATCCACAAAAACAAGACCGTTATTTTTTTCACGTTTTGCCTCAAAAATGATTTATTTCATTCGAGAGAGCGACCTTGCATTTTTTGCTCAAAAATATAAAGATATTCTTTTAAAATTAGGGGCTGACAAAAATGTGATAGACTCTGTTATCTTAGGTAAAGAGATACATTCCAAAACAAATAAAATGGTCCTTTTTCGCACATTTATTTCCTTGTTAAGTCAAAACAACAGCTCAGGATATGAACTTGTCAAAAAAATAAAAGACTCTTTTCTATCAGATACATACATTGAAACAGATGACAAAGGCAACCAAACAAAACAACCCATTTTTGTGCAAGCTAATAGCAAAACAGGTATTTTTTATTATTTTAGAAACATGGAAGCTGTTAAAGCCTTTTTAAAGCAACAACGGGCTTTCTTTATTCATGAAGGCATCCGTCCTGAGATAATTGATACGATTACAGGTGTTCAAGAAAAAATCCCCTATTCTCCTAATTATTTGTTTTTACGTGAGATTTCAAAACACCTGCATATTAATAGAAAAGGCCTTGCGAAGGATATTAAAGAAAATCTTTTAAATGAAACGTATACCGTCATTGAAAATGGGCAACAGATTCAAAAACCATTTTTTGTTTTTATGTCATCTAAAAAAGCAGGTGTCGGCAATTGGGCAATAAGCAATGAAGCCCTTATGCACTTTGCCCGCAAATATCAAACACAATTTAATATTAAAGAAGATATCATTTTAGCATTAGAAAATCGTATAACAATTCAAAAAAAGAAAGAAACACATTTAACCATCACTCAATTATCCACATTTTTGCATAAATCAAGCGTTTTTTCAAAATGTTTTGCTCAAAAAATTGCCACAGACTATATGGATATCCAATACCAAATTGAAACACCTCATGGAAAAGAGAAAATACCTGTTTTTGAAAAAGCTTACACCACAACAGGGTGTGTTACAACCTACGCAAATACCCTTGTTTTACCACAATTTTTAAATGAGCACCAAAATGAGCTAATTAAATTTGGCATAAAAAAGGAAAGCATTTTAAAACTCATTCAACAATGTGAAAAAGATCCTTTATTCCATCGCCCCCATTTATTAAGAGAAAAAATTCGCAATAACGTCAGATTAAAAGAATATTATGCCAAACGACAAAGAAATTAAACCACATTTTTTAAATGGAAAAACATACTACACACTTTATCAAGTGTTGCTTGCTTACACACGCATGAATCGTTTTAATTCTCAAATGATTTCACCGGAGCTTTTAGAAATATTACGAAAAGAAACTTATGTCGATGCACAGGGTAAAACACAAAATATGTTCATCTATCCTTCACCCATCGGCATTAGCTCACGAAAAGTTTTATCCATTTATCAGGAGGCTATTCCCACATTTTTAAAAAAATGGGGTCCTTATTTTAATGTCCCTAAACATATTATTCAAAATTTAAATAATCATTTTCAATTTAATGAAGCTGATTCAAGCCTTCTTTTAATTGATGATTTTTGCAAAACCTATTTTCTACCCCAATCTGTTGCCCATTGGATTAAAAACAACGCCTTCACAACGCTTGAAAACAAAGATAAAACAAATCCTTTTTTTACCTATGCCTCAGATGCATTTATGCAAAAACATCTTTATTTGTATAAAGAAAGAATCAATGAATTTATTATCCAAAATCATGAGATTTTAACTTTTTTTGGATTTTCACAAGAGCTTTTAAAGAAAATAAAACAAGCTCCTTTTACGCCTCTTGAAAGCCTTAGCAAGTTTGTAAAAGAAGACAAATTAAGCTCTATCCAGTTACGATTAGATGAACTTGTAAAAACACTCAAAAAAACAACCCTTTTCATTCCGATTTTAAGAGATTTTATTATTCAAAATTGCTTGAAAGATAAATTTTCACTCACTTTACCCAATCAAAAGAAAATTGAACTCCCATTTTTTTCTTATTACATTGGGTTTAATCGAACAAAACCCTCCTGCTATATTTTTAAAAAAGCTATCCCATATTTTGTAAAAAAATATCAATATGAGCTACTCAAATTAGGGGTTCACCAAAAAGTTTTAAATGAACTGATTAACATTAAAAGAGATGAACAACAACCGCTTATCCGTCTTGTTGATATCTATTTATTGCATCTTCCAAATGTTGATTACCCGACATTTAAATCCGTTTTGTTGGCTGATGAAAAAACCCCTTTACAGGCATTTGATAACTCCTATAGGGGTAACAATACCGCCATTATTCAAGTGAGAGACACTTTGAAAGACCCCTATTTCATCTATCAAAGTGCTATTATTCCTTTATTGAAAAAAAACAAAAAAGAGCTTCGTCTAACATCAGAACAGATCCTTCGCACACAGGTACTTTTAACCAAGCAAACATCAAATGCCATTCCGACCTCATATTTTTTAAAAAACATCGGTCTTTCAAAAAAATTTACCAAATCATTTAATCAAGAGATTTTACACCCACATTTACAACTTATCTTTCAACAAAACAGTGAAAATGGGACAGAATATATCATCCCCTTTGGTTTTTTCAAAGACACTTCAGGAAGTAGACGTTTGGGCGTTTATTTGGAGGCAACACCCTATATCATTCGCCATTTCAAGAATCAATTAATCAAAATCGGCGTTGACAAAAAACATATTGATAGACTTGAAAAACACGCTTCAACCCTCTTACCAACACCCCAAAAACGTGCACATCAGACAAACAAACACAAACCTTCCTCTCAAAAAAGAGAAAGGGAATGATTAAACAATAATAAATCCCTAAATAGATGATTTTAATACACCTGCTCGCATGAATAAATGCCAATCAAAATATAGAAGAAGCCAAAGAATTGGCTAACAAATATGATAATTATGACAATGAGTTAGATGAAAAATTGGAAAAGATATCAGATATAGCCTTAAATGCAAAAGAAATCTTCAAAAGTTCGATAAATGAAGAAAAACACAAAATTTTAAAACTGATTTTATCGAACTCGCAAGTAAATGGAAAAAATCTTTATTTTTCAATAAATAAACCCTTCGATAAATTGCTTTTTTCGAAGGGTTGTAAGACTTGGTACAGCCGGCTTTCCGAATACCGAGCCAATAATATCAAAGAAATTGATGAGTTGTATCGTTTAATTGAAAGCCTTTCCTTTCAATTACAACTTGAACAAGCCATCTAAACCCTATAATCAGAAGTTGAAAAATTCCTTGACTATGTCAAAATTTGTCGTATACTTGATGTATAAGGAGCTTATGATGTCTTATGAAAAAACAGAAAATTTATTAGATTTAGCAATTTGGATGCAATCAAATCGTGATGGCGTTAGTCTTTTAGATATAATGAATCGTTTCCAAGTATCCAGACGAACTGCAGAAAGAATGAGGGATATGATTGTTTCTCGTTTTATTCAAGCAGAAGAAATAGAGGGAGATAATCGTCAAAAAAGGTGGCGAATTCCTCAAGGAACATTGAAAGATTTCATTCAATTTTCGGCAGATGATTTAGCCTGTTTAAATTTGGCAAAAGATGCTTTAGAAAAAGAAAAACTATCCGACAAAGCCATTCAATTAAATACAATTATTGAAAAAATAACAGCTTCAATAAAACAAGACACACTCAGGAAAATAGAACCAGATGCAGAGGTTTTATTAGAAGCCCAAGGATTTGCCCGTCGTGTTGGTCCAAAAATCAAAATTAACACCAATTATTTAGATATTATAAAAGAGGCTATTTTATCCACTAAGAAAATTACAATAACTTATAAGAACGAAAAACAAACTGTTTCGCCTTATGGCTTTTTATACGGAAACAAACATTATTTGGTCGCTTATTCTGATAAAACAAAAGAATATCGTTATTTTGCACTGCATAAGTTATCCGATGTTCAACTAACTGATAATATTTTCAGAAAAGATGAAAATTTTTCATTAGAAGATTTTACAAAAGATTGCTTTGGTGTGTATCGTGAAAAACCTGTAGAGGTAGAATGGTTATTTGATGCAGAAACAGCAGATGATGCCTTAAAATACGAGTTTCATCCATCACAACAGATGATAAAAAATCCTGATGGCACTTTGACAGTCAAATTTTTTGCCGGAGGTCAAAAAGAAATGGATTGGCATTTATACACTTGGGGCAATAAAGTTAAAGTCATTAAACCTGAAAGGAAATAAAAAATGGAAAGAAAATTTGCAGATTTGAAATATATTGAACCAGACGCAAAAGTTGTTATTTTGGGAACGTTTCCATCGGAAGCGTCCAGAGATACGTTCTTTTATCATAAATCAACCAATCAATTTTGGGAAATATTAAGTAAAATTTTTGGGGATAACTCAATTGAACATTTAAAAGATTCCTCACCAGAAGAAAACCTACAATTAATAGAAAATAGAAAAAACTTCTTAAAAAAACATAAAATTGGTTTATGGGATATGATTAAATCTTGCTATATTGATAAGAGTAAAGATTCATCCATCAAAGACCCTGAATACAATGATTTAACAACTTTAAAAACAGAATGTCCACAATTGGAATGTATTTTTTTTAGCAGTAAAAAAGCATTTAAACACTATCAAAGATATTTAAAACAAGTTGATGAAACATATAAAAATTGGTTAGAGAAAATGTCGAATGGAGAAGAACATATTTTACCTTCACCCAGTTCTGCCTATGCTCGTATGAAATTAGATGATAAAATAAAAAAATGGGAAGAATTTTTAATTAAACACGTCAAAAAATGACATATAAGCATTTTATACTCTTTTTATCAAAGGAGTATAAAATATGCACAAAAATCACATTTCAACATCACTGAATGATTTTTTAAATGAAATAGAATTTAAAAAAAATCATCCACATACACCTGTCGGACTTCCAAGTGGTTTAAGGATTTTTGACACATACACAAACGGCTTTCAAAAAGGTGATTTAATTTTAATTGGCGCTCATCCTGCAATGGGGAAAACTGCCTTTGCAATTAATATCGCCTATAATATAAGCAAATATTTTTTTGATTTAGAAAAAGAAAATCAAAGTATAGATAAATGTGTTCTTTATTTTACCTTAGATGGAACAAACTTATCTCTTATCCCTCGTTTTATTAATTTAGAAACAGAATTTTCGCATTGGGATAGGATTAACGGAATAAAAGATGCCCAAACAGAAGAAAATGTTATAAATTCGTGTTTATCCCTATCAAAATTGCCAATCTATTTATCCAACAAGGGAAACACCATAAAAGAAATTAAAGAAGAAATACAAATAGTAAATTCCGAACAACAAATTGGATGTATTATCATTGATTATCTTCAATTAATTGAGAAAGATACAGATAATTATATGGCTATTTTAAATGAATTAAAAAAAACAGCTATACGAATGAATGTTCCAATTATGGTATTAAGTCAATTAAAACGCACACTTGAATATAGAAAAAACAAAATACCAAAGTGGTTTGATATTGTCGGATACACTCAAAAAAATGACCCAACTGATAAAATTATTTTTTTATATCGCAAGATATATTATCTTCTGAATCAATTGCCTCGAAAACAAAAATACGAGCCACAGAATCATTTTGAACAACGATATAAAAAATGGGAAAATAAATGTGATAAAATAAGAAACAAATGTAAAATTATTATTGCAAAAAACAACCTCGGACACATTGGTGATATAGGAGTTTCATTTGACTTCATGCGTGGCATATTTAGAGATGCTGAAGAATAGATTTTGCACAATAGTTCGATAAACTTCCAAAACAAGCCTTCCAAAATCGAACCATTATCGAACCAGCACAATTGCTTGGAAAACAACAAAAAAACCACCCGATATGGGTGGTTTTAATTTTTGGTACCTCTAGCCGGACTTGAACCAGCATGACCTTGCGGTCAACAGATTTTGAGTCTGTCGCGTCTACCAGTTTCGCCATAGAGGCATTTTTTACTAGACAATTTGAATTATACTGATTTATAATCCAATGTCAAGAGTTTTTTTAAAAAAAGGATAAAAAAATGCAAAATATGTTGTCAACTCCCTCATCAATCTTTATCACAGGTGCTTCAAGCGGTATTGGAAAAGCACTTTGTGAAGCATATGCGACCCCAAAAACACATCTTTTTTTATGTGGTAGGAATTTAGAACGTCTTAATGAAATTGCTAAAATTTGCAATAAAAAAGGGGCCATTGTACACACCTTTCAATTTGACACAACGGATAAGGTTGCCACAAAAAAAGCATTGTTAGACGCACACGCCATCAAGCCACTTGATCTTATCATTGCAAACGCAGGCGTTTCTGGCGGGGTTTTAGGGCTGGAAAATAGCGAACATTCCATCCGTCAAATCTTTGACACAAATATTAATGGCTTAATCAACACTGTTCTTCCCGCAATTGAGATATTTAAATCCCAAAACAAGGGGCAAATTGCTTTAATGAGTTCAATTGCAGGGTTTAGAGGACTTATGAACTGCCCCGCTTATTCTGCCTCCAAAAACTTTGTCAAAGCATGGGGGGAAGCCTTAAGAGGTTCTTTAAAACAAGACAATATCAATGTAAACGTAATCTGCCCTGGTTTTGTTAAAACACCCCTCACTGACAAAAATTTATTCAAAATGCCATTCTTAATGCAACCCGATAAAGCTGCTAACATCATTATTGAAGGTCTTCAAAAAAACAAAAGTATTATTGCTTTTCCTAAAATTATGCATTTTTCAATCGCATTAATGACTGCGCTACCTAGATGCATTACAAATCCGATTTTTGAATATCTACCACAAAAAGAAAAAAGGTCTTAAGTATTTACTTATAACAATACAAACACTAAATACTTTTTGATAGACAAACAAAATGATTGCATTTCAAATTCTTTTTTGATAAAATCCATAAACAAATTAAATGGAAGGATAGGTTATGAAAAAGCAAACACCAGATGAATTAGAACGCATTCAACAAGCCATTTTAGATCGTGAGGTTGAAGAAGAACTCCAACGTGAACGGTTATTAAATTTTTGGAACAAATACCGTTTTTTAATCATTGGCGGTGTGTTAGCAATCATTTTATCCACCGCGGGAACTGAGCTGTATCACACTTGGCGTAACAAGGTCCGCCTTGAAGAATCGAACAGATTTGAAACCGCTATTTTACAAAGCGTTACTGGGCAAAAAGACGATGCTACGCACGCTTTAACCGCCCTTTCAAATGAGGCAAAAACAGATTATAAATATTTAGCAAAATTGCGTCTTGCTGGACTTGATTTGCAAAATAACAACTTAGAATCTGCCCTTGAAAAATTAAAAGCTGTTTTTGAAAACACATCAGCCCCAAGTGCCTTAAGAGCCATTGCAAAATTGAGTTTTGTTGGTCATCAAATTGACACGCAAAATGGGGATACACTTTTGCCGATTTTATCTGATTTAACAAATCCACAAAGTGAGTATTTTGCCCCAGCAATCGAATTAAAAACCGCCATTCTTTTAAAACAAAATAAAAAAGAAGATGCAAAACAAACACTGCAAAATGCTATTTTAAACCCTCATTTAACACCAGATACGGTTACTCGCTTAAAATCACTTTTATCAGCCATTTAATATGGGAGGATTTTGATGAAACATCTTATTTATGCTGTTTGTGCTATTGCCTTGCTTTGCGGATGCACGCAAACCAAAAAATCAGCTCCGAAAGAAGGACGGGAGGTTGTTCAAACACGTTTGCAAGTACAATCCCTTCAAAAAGCCGAGGGTAACATCGTTTTGTCAAAACCTGAAATTGTCAATACATGGCCTTTTGCCACAGCCAATACACAAAATAAGATTCCACATGCCTCAATTAGTGGATTTGATAAAAAAGAATGGTCTGAAAATGTTGGCAAAGGCATTGGTTCGGATTATATCCACCTACCCCAACCTGTGATGTATGATAATCACATTTATACATTAGATGCCCGTTTAAAATTGACAAAAACAACGTCAAGTGGTGATGTTATTTGGGATATGAAGTTAAGAGAAGATGGCAATATTCCAGCCGTTGCAAGCGTTGGTCTTGCTTATGATAACGGGCTTATTTACGTTGTTGCTGGTGATGGGATTGTGTATTGTGTTCAGCCAGAGGGGGATATCCTTTGGCAATATGACACCAAAAATATTTTACGCTCAGCACCAATGATAAAAGATGGGCGATTGTTTGTTCTTGCAACCAATAATGAATTGTTTGCTATTAATACAAAAGACGGTTCTCTTGCTTGGTCATACAAGAATATTGAAACGGATACAAACCTACTTGGCATGGGAACGCCCGCTGTTGAAAGTGGGATTATCGTTGTCCCTTTTTCAAGCGGAGAAATCATTGCTTTTAATGACAAAACGGGGACACCCTTATGGTCAAACACACTTTTATCATACCGTACATTTAACCAAATTGCTGATTTAAGCCATGTATTAGCCAACCCCGTCATTGATGGTGGTATTGTTTATTTAGTTGGCAATGCACACCAAATGGGGGCATTTAAATTAAAAACAGGGGAACCTATCTTTATCGCACCAATTGGGGGACAATCAACACCCGTTATTGTGGGAGATGTCCTCTTTATGATTACAAATAAGGACACGCTTATTGCCATTAACAAATATAGTGGCCACCTTATTTGGGAAAAAGATTTATTTAGTCAAACAGAAAAACGCGTTGCTTGGCACACACCTCAACCCATTAACAATCAAATTGTTGTTACCTCGGGTGAGGGAGATGTCCTTGTTTTTGATATGACAACGGGAAATGAAACAAAAAAAACAAAAATGGAAAAACTTTTTGTCGCCCCAACAGCTTATAACAACGGGCTTTTATTCTATACCAACGACGCTGATTTAATTATGTATCATTAAGGATTTAAAATGAAAACAGTTGCAATTGTCGGTAGAACAAACGTTGGTAAATCAACCCTTTTTAACAGACTTTGTAAAAAAAAGCTCGCCATTGTTCATGACGAACCTGGTGTAACACGGGACAGAAAAGAAGGCACCGCCCATTTAGGAGATATTTCTTTTCGCATTATTGATACCGCTGGGTTAGAAGATAAAACCTCACTTGCAAAAGCAATGTGGCGACAGACACAAATAGCAATTCAAGAAGCTGATGTTATTTTAGCTGTTGTTGATGCAAGAAGTGGTGTTACACCCCTTGACAAACAAATGGCTGATGAACTCAGACAAGTGGATAAACCCGTCATCTTGCTGGCCAATAAATGCGAAGGCTCACAACATATTGGTGATTTTTACGCACTTGGGCTTGGAACGCCTCTCAAAATTTCTGGTGAACATGGTCTTGGCATAAGCGATCTTTATCAAGAGTTAAAATCTATTATCGCTCCCGAAAAAGATGAATCAGAAGAAGATGAAGAAAACTTTTTTGATGAAGATGAAGTTGAAGAAGAAAACAAAGTCAAACCGCTTAAACTTGCCATCGTCGGCCGTCCAAATGTCGGCAAATCAACACTGGTCAATCAATTATTAGGGCAAGACCGTTTACTTACAGGTCCAGAAGCAGGTGTTACAAGAGATGCAATTACCATTCCTTGGACATGGCGGGGGAATGATATTTTACTAACAGACACAGCTGGACTTAGAAAACGGGGAAAAGTCACCAATCAAGTGGAAGAAATTTCCGCTCAAGACACCAACACAAGCATTGATTTTGCTGAGGTTGTGATTTTGGTACTAGACGCTAATGTTCCCATGGAAAAACAAGATCTTCTTATTGCCTCAAAAGTTTTAAACGAAGGACGTGTTCTTTTAATTGCTCTAAATAAATGGGACAGTGTTGAAAATCAACACCAAGTATTAAATCAATTGAAAGAAAAACTCGTTGAATCTTTACAACAAGTCAAAGGCATTCCTGTTCACACAATCTCTGGTAAAACAGGGTATGGTTTGGATAGAATGATGAGTGATGTGTTTGAAATGTATAAACTTTGGAACAAACGTGTTCCAACACATAAATTAAACACATTTTTGCAAGAAATGACTCAAGCCCACCCAACGCCCGTTGCAAGTAATGGACGCAGAATCCCAATGAAATATATGACTCAGGTTTCTAAACGTCCACCAACTTTTGTGATTTTTTCAAGCAATCCAGATCAATTGCCAGAATCATATTTAAGATATCTTTCAAACGGTCTAAGAGAACGTTATGGATTGGTGGGTGTGCCAATTCGTATCCATATGAGAAAGAGAGAAAACCCTTATGCTGAAAAAGCAAAAGAAAGAGCCTCTCTTAAGAAAAAAGCAAAGATTATGGAAAAGAAACAAGCAAAAGGAAAACCAAAGTCCAAATCAAAAGTTAAACAAGGTCCAAAATCTTTGCATAGAGAAAAAAGACGAAAATAAAAGGTTAAACAATCTTTCAAAAGTTAGACGATAAAAAAGCCCCTAAAGATTAAATTATCCCCTAAAGATTGCTATCTCTATTCTTTGACGGGCTTTTTCCTGTCCAAGTTTTGGGGTACAGTTCAAGATTAAAAGAACAATATTCGGGGAAATTTTGTATAATCTAAAAAAAAGAAAAACAAGTTCACAAGAGTGGTATTTTTTAACTTTTTTGACGGGAATTAGCTCGTAAAAATGTCTTGCTTTGAGAGATAACTTTTTGACTTTCCAAATCAACACCATCCATTTTTAATAACTTTTTAAACAACACAAAAGCCATTGGATGCTCATTCAAGGCAAGACAAACATTAGAGCCTGCTCTGACTTCTTCAACCAAAGAATAAACTTGATTTTCAAGAATAAAAGTATGATTCTCTTGATGATATTTTTTGAGCATTTTGGCAAAAAAATCCGATCTTTTACCATATTTTTTTAATAAATCACCACTTGTCAGCATTCCCTCTCGCTTTAGAGGAATATCAAGACTAATTCCCTCTTTTTGCAAAAGTTCGTTAAATATTTTTAAGGCATTTTCATGCTCATGCAATGCATAACAAACCGTTACATGCGACTTAACCTTTTCGACAAGAGGGTATATCTGGGCATCACCAATAAATGTTTGATTTTCTTGATAATATTTCTCAAGTATTTTAGCAAAGAGATTAGACTTTCTATTATATTTTTTAGACAATTCATCACTTGTCAACATCCCTTCTCGCTTTAGAGGGATATTTTTTCTTTCCGCCAAAACAATCCCCTCACTTTTCAACAGCTTTTTAAACACATCAAAAGCTTTTTCATTCTCATGTAAGGCAAAACAAATATGAGAACAGGATTTAACTCTTTCAACAAGTGGATACATTTGCCCATCAATAATAATTGTTTGATTCTCTTGATAATATTTTTTGAGCATTTTTTGAAAAAATGAAATCTCTTTCATATATTTTTTTGATAAATCAGCACTTGTCAACATCCCTTCTCGTTTTTGAGGGATATTTTTTCTTTCCTCCAAAAAAAACCCCTCACGTTTCAACAACTTTTTAAACACATCAAAAGCTTTTTCATTCTCATGTAGGGCAAGGCAAATATTAGAATAGGATTTAACCCTTTCAACAAGAGGAAATACCACACCACCAACAGTAAAAGTTTGATTTTCTTGATAATATTTTTTAAGCATCTTAACAAAAAAATCTGACCTTCTATTATATTTATCAGCCAAATCTGTACTTGTCATCATCCCCTCTCGTCTAAGAGGGGCTCTTTTCCTTTCCTCTAAAAAAACACCATCTGTTTTTAATAACTCTTTAAGTGTATTAAAAGCATTTTCGTGTTCATGCAATGCAAAACAAATATTAGACCCTGTTTTGACTTCTTCCACCAAAGGATAGTTATGATTTTCAATCGTAAACGTTTGATTTTCCTGATAATATTTTTTAAGAATCTTAACAAAAAAATCTGACCTTCTATTGTATTTTTTAGCCAAATCAAAACTTGACATCATCCCCTCTCGTTTGATGGATATATCAAGATTAACCCCCTCACTTTTCAAAAGCTCTTTGAATATGTCAAGTGCATTTTTATGTTCACTTAGAGCAAAACAAATATGTGTATATGACCTTACTTTTTCAACCAGTGGACAAATCCCCCCTTCAGTTGTAACGGTTTGATTTTCTTGATAATATTTTTCAAGCATTCTTTGAAAAAAGGCTACTTCTTTTGAATATTTCATTGATAAATCAAGACTTGTCAACATCCCAACTCGTTTTTGAGGGATATGTTGATAAGATAAACACTCATTTGCCTCATGCTCTAATATCATCAATTCTTCAACCGTTGAATAGACATCAAAATTTTCAAGCAACGGTTCATCAGAATATCCCTTTGCATCTAGTTTTTCTAAAGATAAAACAGCCTTATTTTCGCCCCTTTTTAACATCACACTTTTTTTTGTAATATCCCGATAAAGCACTTGCCCATTGGCATGCGAAGATAAAATCGGATTGTCAAAATCTGGATGCGAAAAAACCACATCAACCACTAAGGCAAGTTTATTTTCATTTTGAGGATTAAGACGCAAAACACGCCCACTCCGTTGAATTTCTAAAACACTGGAACAGGTTGGATAATTAATACACATATCAAGACTAGGCATATCAAATCCCTCGGCCAATTTACCAACTTGACACACAATGGGTAAATCACCATTTACAAAGCTATCCAAAATACTTTTATCCTTTGTATCTGATGTCCAATCTCTGGCAATAATTTTTCCAAACAAATTATTTAAGGCACGGACTTGCAGTCTTGCCTCCTCTTGCGTACGGCAATTAATCATACACTTTTTGCCTTGAACTTTTCCAATTGTTTCATCAATATAATCTTTATAAAAATGTGCAATTTCATAAGCAACTAACTCATGCACATTTTGCCAATTTTGAGCATTACCATCTGCTTTATAAGCCAACAACGCCGTTTCAAGTGCCTCATCAAAGTCTTTTTCATCATATTCACCTTGATTATTTTTTGAAACATTAGCCAAATCAACTTTGATTTTTGAGGATAATAAAATATTTTTACAAGGTGCTAAAATACCATCCTCAATTGCTTGAACCGTTTTTATTTCAGCAATAACTGAACCCAGCAATTTTTCCAAATTTTTATCAGGGGAATAGGCTGGTGTAGCCGTTAATCCATAACAACACGCGTTTGAAAATTCTTTAATCGCCCCGATCCGTTTTTGTGTTAAACTGTGATGAGCCTCATCTAAAAGCAAAAGAGAAACCTCTTTTGGATTTATCTTTTTTACCAACCTATTCAATGAAGTATACGTTGTAACAATAATCTGTTGGTTCGTTGATTTTTCATACGCATAAAAAGCACCAATACTTAATGGTTCTGAAAAATACATTTGATGAAAATCATTGAACCATTTTATCATGCCTTCACCATTTTCATCTCTAATTAAGCCTTGTGTCGGAACAACAATCACGATTTTTGCATTTAGATTTTGTGACAACAGACTTTCAGCTAATACATTCATCATTCTGGTTTTACCAAAGCCAGTTGCAAGGTCAAAAAACCCCTTTGCAAAATGTGGTTCATCAGCTTGTGATAAAAACGCGTCAAAAACGTCTAATTGAGCCTGTTTTAAGTCACAACAAGGTAAAAATGAACGTAATCCATCTAAAAGATGATTAAGATTTTGTTGTATCATAATGCACTACTTTCCCTAAAATTTTATATATAATAATATAAAGATGAAAAAATGTCAACATTTTTCAATAATTATGAAAAACAATTGACATTTATTATTTGTTGTAGTAAAATTCAAAAAGAAAGGAATAACAAAAATGAACAAAATCTACATTGAAAGGCACCCCTCAAAATACAACCGTCCAAAGGTTATTTTTAATACACTTGAAGAACTTGAAGAAGCTCAAAAAATTTTTCGTAATTCTGTAGGATACAAAATTTGGAATGCGGATTTATCAAGATTGGACTTTTCATCCCCAAAAGGGCAAGAATTACTCCAACGCATCAATGAATATGATGATACAATAATTTGGCCAGAAGATCTGAAAGAAAAGTACGAAAAACGCCTTCAAGATGGTAAATATAGCGGATTAGGCCTTTCTCATGTTCATAATAATGGATTTACAGGAAAAGGGGTTAATATTGCAATTATTGATACCCCTTGCTATTTAGAGCATCCTGAATATCAAGAAAACATCAAATATTACAAAGAATTTGGCTTTCAAGAATTTTTTCAAAAATATGGTTTCTTACTAGCAAACGGACGAAGCTCATATCATGGCCCAGCTGTTGCCTCGTTAGCTGTTGGCAAAACTTGTGGTAGTGCACCAGAAGCTAATCTTTATTTTTTAGCCACGCAAGATTTTGGAAAAAGCCAAGATGGGAAAAGCATACTCGATCCTTCGGCTAGATTCGCAGCCATTCAACATTTAATTGATTTAAATAATACGTTACCAGAGAGTGAAAAAATCCGTGCCGTTTCTTGCTCTTGGACCATTCGTGATACTCCAGAAAATTATCAAAAATCAGTGCAACTTTTTGAAGAATTAGAAAAAACAGGGTGTATGGTTATAGGTGGTTCATATAAATGGGCTTGCAACACCATCGGAGGATCAAAAATTGCAACCGATTCGGATGCATATGACAACTTAAAACCTATTGTATCAAACTACCCTCGGCTTACTCTGCCAGAAAACCAAAGAACGTTTGCTTCTTTCTGTGGTGGTTATATGTACACAGAAATTGGTGGTTCTAGTTGGACAATGCCTTATTTAATTGGCATTATTGCCTGTGGCTTACAAGCAAATCCCCACTATACAAAGCAAAAAAATTGGCAAGAAAAAATTTGGCAAGATTTATTAGATACAGCCCGCCCTATTGAAGGGTCAGCAGCCAAAATTATTCAACCTGTCGCATTTATTCAAAAAATGCTAGAGCACAAACAAGAAAGAGAAATGCTTAACCAAATTTTATTAAAAAAAGCAAATAGACGGCAATAAAAGAATTTTCAAAATAAAAAGAATGTTTATTTAAACCTTTTTCATTCGCTATATTTTGTCGTTTCCTATTCAATAAATTTTTAAAAAGCCTTTTTTTGACCACTCCAATTTTTAAGAGGAATGTCAAAAAAAAGGCTTTTTTGTAATTAAAAAATCAACCGCAATGCATTTTTCTTTTTTTTATTTTTTCCCATTATTATAGTGGGCTAAAATCCGTTGTTTATCTCTATTCCAATCGCGTTTTTTAATATCTTCACGTTTATCCGCCATATTTTTACCAACAGCGAGTGCAATTTTAACTTTTGCAATGCCTCTTGCATTAAAATAAAGTTCCAAAGGAATCACCGTTTTTCCCTTTTGCTCAATGGCTGCAAAAATCTTATTTAACTCTTTTTCATGTAACAATAATTTCCTTGGTCTTGAAGATTTTTCTTGCACAAAACCACCTTTTGCACCCAAATATTCAGCAATATGTGCATTAACAAGGAAAAGTTCTCTATTTTCCGTATCAGCGTAACTTTCATTAATCGTTGCATGCCCAGCACGCAAAGATTTAACCTCGCCACCAGTCAACACAATTCCCGCTTCAAATGTTTCTAAAATTTCATAATTAAAACGTGCCTTTCTGTTTGTTGCAACCGTTCCTGTTGAAATCAATGATTTTGCCATAAATTACCCTTTCACAAATGCCTCGACAAATGGTTGTAAGATTTTTTGTTCCCTCTTTGTCAAAAGCGGAAAAACCATTTCAAACACTTTTAAGTGATATTCTTTTAACCACTGTTTTTCATCCATTGTCAACATATCAAAATCAACCGCCCTGTAATCAAAAGGAATGAATAACAAATCTTCAAAAACAAGATTTTCTTTCTTTTTAACAGATAAAAGCATATTTTCCAACCGAATACCAAATTTTTCCTCCACAGAATAATAAGCTGGTTCGTTTGAAAAAATCATATTTTCAAGAATCCCTTTTTCATCCCGATCGTGCACCACTGGTGGCCATTCATGAACCCCCAACATCATACCAATTCCATGACCTGTTGAATGATAAAAATCAACGCCATCATCTCTCAGATAGGCATGTGCTTTTTCATCCATTGATGCAGAAGATGCACCCACTTTGATTGAACTTGTTGAAACACCAATATGCCCTTTCAAAACTTGAGTATATCTTTTTTTCATCAAAGAAGAAGGTTCACCCACAACGATTGTTCTTGTCATATCTGTTGTGCCATTCAAATAATGCCCACCCGTGTCAACAAGCAAAAGAGGATTTTCAATCACCTTTATATTTGTTTTATCTATCGCCATATAATGTGCCAACGCAGCATGCACACCACTTGCAGCAATGGTTTGAAAACTATCACAAAAATAAAGAGGCGATTTTTTGC
>CALARE010000065.1 GCA_937888725.1 uncultured Alphaproteobacteria bacterium
CTCTTTTTGATAAAATGGATGGCGTTGCTGATACACAACCATCTGAAACACAACCATCTGAAACACAACCATCTTTTAATGCGTCAAAACCCTTTGTTATTCCAACAAATTATGAACTTGTGCAAGATGAAACAGCCTTAAACAGGTGGGTTCTTGCCCTTCAAAAAGTGCCTTATTTTGCCATTGATACCGAAACGACAGCACTTGATATTTTAAATGCGAAACTGGTTGGTATTTCATTGTCTGACAAGGCGGGACATGCCTGTTATATCCCTGTGCGTCATGGGGGTGATGATGATAATCTGGCTGCGGCTGATTTATTTTCTTTTTCAACCAACAACTTTCATCAACGGGAAAAGCAACTCCCCACTCAAGTGGTATTAAAAGCCTTAGCCCCTCTTTTAAAAGATAATAATATTCAAAAAATCGGGCATAATATCAAATACGACTTACACATTTTAGCCAAAGAATACGGCTCTGACTTTGAAATAAATAACATCCAAGATACAATGGTCTTAAGCTATGTACTTTATGGTGCCTCCCACGGGCATGGCATGGATGAATTGGCTGAACTTTATCTCAATCACACCACGATTAAATATGAAGATGTCTGTGGTTCTGGGAAAGACAAAATCACATTTGACGAAGTCTCCCTTGATAAAGCACTCAATTATGCCGCCGAAGATGCAGATGTGACCTTACGCTTTTACGAGCTGTTCAACCCTAAGCTTGATGAGAAATTACGTTTCATTTATGAACAGGTTGATTTGCCACTGGTCAAAATCTTGTTCGAAATGGAGGAAAAAGGTATTCAAGTTGACACGTTACAATTACAGAATTTAAAGCACCTTTTCACACAAGAACTTAATCGGTTGACAGATGAAATCTATGCTCTTGCTGGGGAAGAATTTAACATTAATTCCCCCATGCAATTAGGACAAATCTTGTTTGAAAAAATGGGTCTTCCTGGGGGTAAAAAAAATGCCAAAGGGGGCTATAGTACCGATGTCAAGGTTTTAGAAACATTGGCACAAAATGGGCATGAGATTGCCAAGGTAGCCTTGGAATACCGCTCTTTTTCAAAACTCAAAAGCACCTATGTTGACGCACTTTTAACATTGACGGATAAAGATTTGCGGGTACATACATCTTATATGCAAACGGTCACCAGTACGGGGCGTTTATCATCAACAGACCCAAATTTACAAAATATCCCGATTAAAACAGAAGCGGGAAAAGAAATTAGAAAAGCCTTTATTGCTAAAAAAGGATATAAAATTGTAGCTGCCGATTATTCGCAAATTGAGCTCCGCTTAATGGCGGACGTGGCTGGCGTTAAAAATTTAAAAGCCTCCTTTATGAAAAATGAGGACATTCACGCCCGAACAGCCTCACAAATCTTTCATGTGCCATTAGATGAGGTAACAAAAGACCTGCGTCGCAATGCAAAAGCGATTAATTTTGGCATTATTTATGGGATGAGTGCGTTTGGATTATCCGCACAACTTGGTATTTCAAAACAAGAAGCGGGCAATTATATTCATGCTTATTTTAATGAATATCCTGAAATTAAAACTTATATGGATGAAACGGTGCAATTTGCCACAACGAATGGATATGTCCTCACCCCAATGGGTCGAAAGTGCTATATCCGTGGGATTATGGACCCCAAAATGCGGGGGATTGCTTCACGGGCCGCCATCAACGCCCCGATTCAAGGGGGAGCAGCTGACATCATCAAAATCGCCATGCAAAAAGTGGTTGCCAAATTAAAAGAGGAACAAGTTGATGCTACCCTTCTTTTGCAAGTTCATGACGAATTGGTGCTTGAGGTGAAAGAAAGTGACACGCAAAAAGTTGCCACCCTTCTTAAAGAAACAATGGAAACGGCTGTTCAAATTTCTGTTCCCCTTGTGGTAGAAGTCGGCATTGGCGACAATTGGAAAGACGCCCATTAAAAAGAAATGATCACGACTTTAAAAAAGCCCCGAGCACTAAACGTATCGGGGCTTTAAAATTGAATTTAAAATTAATAATCATCATTTGGAATGATGGCACGTTTTGCCTTTTTAAGCATCCGTTTTGGACGACGAGCCATAATTTCTGGCACAGTAGAGGTAATCATATCATGCACATCCTTGAGTGTTTTGGAATAAACATGATCCCCGTCAAGCACAACCCGATATTCCACCTGAACATTGCGATGATTTGAAAGCTGTTCTGCCAGCATGGCGACCGTTGGTTCTGAAATAAGGGTATCTTTTGCCCCTTGCACAATCAAACCCGATGATGGGCATGGGGTTAAAAAGTCAAATTGGTATGCATTGGTTGGTGGGGAGACAAAAACAAACCCCTTAATTTCGGGACGACGCATCAACAATTGGGCCGCAATCCACGAACCAAAAGAATAACCCGCAATCCAACATACATTCGATTCGGAGTCAATATTTTGGAGCCAATCAAGTGCAATAATCGCATCAGCCAATTCCCCAACACCAGTACCATCAATCACCCCTTGAGAATTGCCAACCCCACGATAGTTGAAACGAAGAACAGAAAAACCCATATTTACAAAGGCTTGGAACATTGCATATGTTACCCGATTGTTCATCGTTCCCCCTTGTGCTGGGTGTGGATGTAACACTAAAACAAGTGGTGCCCGTGGATTTTCAGATTTGTGAAAACGACCTTCTAAACGACCCGCTGCACCATTAAAAAAAACTTCTGCCATAAGAAACCCCCATCGGTTAAGTTAAGATTTATTTATTTTTGAGTATATTATAACAAATTTTATAAAAAAGCAATATTTTTTCATTTTTTTATGTTTTTTTTGTTGACATTTATTTTTTTTGACGTTATAAGATAGGTTATCGAATGGCGGAATAGCTCAGATGGTAGAGCGGTGGAATCATAATCCATGTGTCGGGGGTTCGATCCCCTCTTCCGCTACCAATTAAAGAGCCTTGTAGAAATACAAGGTCTTTTTTTTGCTTTTATCCCGTATCAAAGGACAAATTTTTGCCTTTATCCCATATCAAATGGCGGAATAGCTATAGAGGTAGAGCGGTGGAATCTCAATTCCACCATCTTTTCAACATAGGAGGCATTTTACGCACCAGCTCTTAGCTCACTTGCTGTTGGGCTCCTTTTTTGCCACCTGTGGTATATCTGGGTGTAGTTTAAGGTTATAGTACGGTGAATTTTGAAGTAACGGACGAATATGGGTATTAAATAAATCCGCCTCCTCTTTGGTTAAAAAGGAAACTTCATTTTCTGAAATTTTATCTTTATCCCTTACAATACCACCAGACTTTATGCTTTTCATAAAATGAAACCATACTGGCTTATCCCAAATTCTTTTTTCTATTATACCTTGAAATCGAGCATTTTCAAATTGACCCAATGATACAAATTTATTGATATTCTTTCTTTGCACAACATAGCTATCACCCCCAACGCCATTCATCGGTCTTCTTCTGTATTTAACAAATTGCCCATTAAATGAAAAGGTGTTATACCCGATTAACCCAAACTTTTTATTATTATTTTCATTTTGCTTTAAAAAGGATACAAATTCTTTTAACCTATCCGTTAAATAGACCTGATCTGCATCAATTTTAACCACCCATTCTTCTGGCTCAAAAAATGAAAGTCCAAAATTATTATAAGAAGCTAACTGATTTTCAAATGGCACTTTTCCTTTATATTGATGCGAAGGAACAACTGGATGCGGATATTCATGGATTTCACAGTACTCACGTTTTCCACACCACGCATTCATTAATGCGACAGAGCCATCATCTTTTTCATTTGAGTGAATAATCACAATTTTATCAAACACCCCATCAATGGAGTTCAGCGTGGCTTCAATGGTTTTAATCTCATCTTTCACACGAAGGAAGGCTGAAACCTTATGCTCTGCCCCAGCATACACATTTTGAGAAAAAAGCACACTCAAAACGGTTAAAATCAACCGTATTTTCAGATTGATACGCATTATTCCCCCTTTCCTTTAAACCTTTTATTTTGCCCCAATCACACCATTTACCACTTCAATTTGCTTGTCCATTTGCTGGGCAAGATCAAGGTTGTGCGTTGCAATAAGGGCTGTAAGCTTTGTTTCTTTTACTAAGTTTAAGAACATATGAAACACGTCATCTGCTGTATGGGGGTCAAGGTTCCCCGTTGGTTCATCCGCCAATAAAATCAAAGGGTCATTTGCCAACGCTCTTGCAATCGCAACACGTTGCTGTTCCCCGCCAGAAAGTTGCCCAGAGCGGTGTTTTAAGCGATGTTTTAACCCCACAAGTGCCAACAATTCTTCAGCCTTTTGACGAGCTAGTTTTGGCTTTTTCCCATCAATAAGTTGCGGAAGCATCACATTTTCAAGTGCATTAAAATCAGGCAACAACAAATGTGATTGGTATACAAACCCGATACTCTTACGCCTTAAAAGTGTACGCTCTTTATCTGAAGCTTTCGCCACATCTTTGCCATTGACAAAAATTTGACCGCCTGTCGGTGTATCAAGCAACCCTGCAATATGAAGGAGTGTTGACTTTCCCGACCCAGATGGCCCAACAAGAGCGGTAATTTGCCCCTTTTCAAGAGTAAAATTAACATCCCGCAACACTTCTAAAGGGTTTTCTTTTGAACCATAAAAACGGCTCACATGCTTTAACTCTAAACAAGGATTATTCATATCTTAATGCCTCCACAGGGTCCGTTTTACTTGCTTTATAAGAAGGATAAAGTGTCGCAAGAAGGGATAAAGCCAAGCTCATCACCACAACCATTGTAACCTCTTGCATATCAACTTTAGCAGGCAGATGAGAGAGGAAATAAATCTCAGCCGAAAACAGCTCCCTGCCCGATAACCCTTCTAAAAACGTTTTTATTGCATCAATATTTTTACAAAACAAAAGCCCAAGGGCAAAACCAGCCAATGTCCCTAAAACACCAACTGTTAATCCTGACATTAAAAAGATACGTTGAATGGCCCCACGGCTCATCCCCATGGTCCTTAAAATAGCGATATCCTTAGTCTTATCTTGCACCAACATAATCAGACCTGAAATCATATTAAACGCAGCAACAACAATAATGAGTGTCAAGATTAAAAACATCACATTGCGTTCCACCTCAATCGCATTAAAAAAGGCTTGATTCGTGTGACGCCAATCATGAATCACCGCATTACGCCCCACCAATGAAAAGGCATTTTCAGCAATTTTTTCAAAATCAGCCCCCTTGGTTGTAAACACCTCTAAATGTGACACTTCGCCATGCGTCATAAAGAATTTTTTTGCCTCCTCTAATGGCATAAAAACAAAGTTAGAATCATATTCACTCATCCCACTATCGAATGTACCAAGCACGGTGTAGGCTTTCATTTTTGGAATGGTGCCAAAGGCGGTGATATTCCCCTTTGGTGACACAAGCGAAACGCTATCCCCTGCCCGCACACCTAAACGACGTGCTAAACGGTGGCCCAAAATCACTTGTGAATCCAAAAATTCATCTATATCAATACCTTTATAAGCCCCACCAAGCAAAGGACGTTTTTTAAAATCTTCCCCCTGCATCCCACGCACCATCACACCCGCTGATGCATGATCAGAGGAAAGCATCACTTGTCCATCAACCACAGGGACAACATGGGTAATATCTTTTAACGTGGCAATTTTTGTAGCAATATCTTCCCCATCCGCAAGATAAGGACCATAGGAGGGATAAACCCCCAATTGCCCATTTATGCCAAGGACACGGCTCATCAGCTCCTCTTTAAAGCCGTTCATCACACTCATCACAATAATCAGTGTTGCAACACCAAGCATTATCCCTAAAAATGAAAAACCCGCAATCACAGAGACAAAACCCGTGCGTTTGCGTGACCGTAAATAGCGAAATGCAAGCATTCTTTCTGTTTTTGAAAACATCAATTCACCTCTTGAGAATAAAAATTTAGTTAGAAAGTACAAGACTTTTTTTCAAAAATCAAGTGTTAAATTATTCTCTTAAAAAGTGACGTAAATCTGTATATAGACGCACCACTTTTTGCTGTGCCTTTTTTACGCGATGACGATGAGGTACACAACTATGAATTAAAAAATTCCAACCTGTGATTTTTAAATCTTGAAGCAAATAATCAAGACGTTCTTTTTGAATACCATTTAAACGTAATATTTGCCCCTTGAGTGAATCACATAAGGAATAGGAAATATATTCCTTTATCTTATCATCTGAGGCATAGGGATAAGGTCTAACCTTTGGCATTTTTACCTTGGATGAAAAATATTCTTGCCATTCGGTGGGAAAATCAACATGGCGATATTCTTCTAAAAACAAGACAAAGGCTCTGGTTAAAAAATAATGCAAACGACAGACCTCTGGCTTATTTGCAAAAACAGAGGGACGCAATGCCCCTTTTTGCTTTGCTAAATACTGATATTGAAAAGTCATTGACACTGTATAGGGGCGATTATCTAAGCACACCATATCAAATAAAAATGGCATTTTAAGCGTGTGATATTCTGGTTTATGAATACGGCGTGACACGTCTTCCTCCTAAAAAGGAGGCTAACATATTTTAACAAATGTAACAATAAAAAAATAAAAAGTTTACATAAAATCAAATTTTATGCTACAATTAACGTATGCGATATTTAGTACTCTTGATTTATATGCTATTTGTTATAAATGTCCCTGTTTTTGCAAAAGCACATTATGGGCAGGCCGATTCGCGTGCATACCGCGTCCCAACACAATATAATGATAATTTGGACGAGCTTGTTACCTATTTAATTAAACCATATGAAAAAAGAGAAGAATTAAAAGCACGGGTTATTTTTGCTTGGATTGTTTATCATATCCAATATGATGAATACGAATATAAAACAAAATACGAATGGTCACGCGATAAAAAAGAAATCACCTGTAAAAATGGATTATGCACCAAACAAACGCCCTTTGATACGTTTGAAATTAGAAGCGGTGTGTGCCGTCATTTCGCTGATTTATTCCAATATATGGCCACAAAGGCTGGTTTAAAATCCGTCATTATCACAGGGATGAGCCAAGGACAAGGACATGCTTGGAATGCGGTTATGGTAAATAATAAATGGTACCTGTTAGATACCACCTGGGCGGCAGGGTCTAAAAACGCTTTTCGTGGTATCAAAAATGACCGTGCTTATCAACGGGCAAAAGAAATCAGAGAACGCAAAGCCAAAGGAGGCCGTATTAAAGGCTCAAAACGGATTAACGAACAATGGTTTTTCCCCGAACCTAAAAAATTCTATCAAACACATAAACCCAACGATGAAACATGGCGTTTGTTCCCCGCAAAGGGCAAAAAATAAAAAACAAGCCTTAGCCCCTAACTATATATGTTATATAGACTTTGACATAAAATTGTCACAAAAAACATAAGTTTTTTCTTGACAGGCAAATTCATTTTATCTAAAATGCAGTTAGTTTTTTTTATGAAAGGACAAAAAAATGATTAAATCAGAACTCGTTACAAAATTAGCCGAACAAACAAACCTTACAAAAACAGATGCTGAAAACATTGTTTCAACTGTTTTTAGAGAAATTACAAAAGCCCTCGTTCAAGGCAATCGTGTTGAATTGCGTGGTTTTGGTGTACTTTCTGTTAGAGAACGCAAACCTCGCGTTGGTCGCAACCCTAAAACAGGGGCAAAGGTTGAAGTCGCTTCTAAAAAAGTGCCATTCTTTAAAGCTGGCAAATCAATTAATGAAGCTCTTAACAAAAATCAAAAAACATCAAAAAAATAGGATTTAAATGAACTGGCTCAGTCGTCTCACCCGTCCAACGGTCAAAAAGGCCGCTACGCAAAAGGATATACCCAATAATTATTGGGATAGATGCCCTGATTGTGGGGCAATGCTCTTTCATGCTGAAATTGAAAAGGCAGATTTTGTATGTCCATATTGCGACCATCATTTCCGTTTGCCCGTTTTAAAACGGTTTGAAATGTTGTTTGACAGGGGTGAATTTACGCTGATTCAATTGCCAAAGGTGAAAGAAGATCCGCTTAAATTTGCCGATCTTGAAAAGTATACTGATAGATTGAAAAAAGCCAGAAAAAAGACAAAACATGAAGACGCTATTCAAGTCGCTCATGGACATATCGGTGGACATGCAACGGTTGTTGGCGTCTTTGACTTTGCCTTTATGGGCGGGTCAATGGGCACCGCTGTGGGTGAAGCGATTATCACCGCCTCTCAATTGGCTTTATTGCAAGAGGCTGCCTTGATTTTAATCCCTGCCTCAGGTGGGGCTCGTATGCAAGAAGGGATGCTTTCTCTTATGCAGATGGCACGCACAACCATTGCGGTTAAAAAATTAAAAACAAAACGCCTCCCTTACATCACTATTTTATCCGACCCAACAATGGGCGGAGTTACGGCCTCATTTGCTATGTTGGGTGATGTGGCTTTTGCTGAACCAGGGGCTGCTATTGGGTTTGCAGGTAAACGCGTGATTGAGCAAATCGTGCGTGAAAAGTTGCCCGCCAACTTTCAACAAGCCAGTTATTTGCTCGACCATGGCATGATTGATCAAGTGGTTCATCGTAAAGATCTCAAAAAAGCACTCATCAATATTTTAAATTTACTGCATAAGCAATAAGTGGGGCTTGACCTTGTTTTAAATAGATGCCATATACTCTCTATCACACTTTGAAAAGGAGAAAAAAATGACGAATGTACTATTTTTTAACGGGGACGAAATACTCACAAAATATATCAAAAAACACAAGTTTCCATATTATAACCCTGTGGTATTTAAGGAATCACTCAACCAAGTCAATATGAATGAACTTGCCCCATACAAAGATGTGGAGGTCATCTCCGTTTTTGTGCAATCAGAACCACTCAACAACTCACGGTTGGGTTATTTTAAAAATCTAAAGCTCATTGCAACAAGATCTACAGGATTCAATCACATTGATTTAAACTATTGCAAGCGACGGGGTATTCAGGTGGTCAACGTACCACGCTATGGTGAATCCACTGTGGCAGAATATGCGTTTGGTTTATTGTTAAACCTTGCCAGACACATCATTGATGGACGAAATGGAATGCGTCATAATCATGTTGAAATTAACAAATACATGGGCTTTGATTTGATGGGTAAAACCATTGGCATTATTGGGACTGGCTCAATTGGGCAACATATGATTAAAATTGCTCAAGGGTTTCAAATGAATGTCATTGCATATGACATTTTTCCCAAACAAGAGCTCAAAGATTTTTATGTTAAATCACTTGATGAATTATATGAAAAAAGTGATATCATCTCATTGCATGTCCCAGCTACCAAACATAATTATCATTTAATCGATGACCTTGCCTTTCAAAAAATGAAAAAAGGGGTGCTTTTAATTAATACCGCTCGTGGAGAATTAATTGATACACAGGCTCTATATACGGCTCTTAAAAGTGGTATCGTGGGTGGTGCGGGGCTTGATGTGCTTGAAAATGAAGATTTCCTCATCCATGATGATATTGAAATGTTAGAAATGTTTAAAGATTCTGAATTTCTCTTAGATTCTGCCCTTAATTTAAAATTGATGCAATTTAAAAACGTCATTATCACACCGCATATTGCCTTTAATTCAATCGATGGGTTAAAGCGGATTAATGATGTCACATTTGACAATATTTTAAACTTTTTTGGTGGAAAAATTGTCAATCAAGTGAAATAATATTTATCAATACGCTTCTTGCAAACATGTTTCTTATGGCTTAAGAGTTGTAGCCCTAACCTGCTCAATCTAGAACAAATAAATGTGTGATTTAAGGTTTATAAGATTTCATGTATGCCTTTTTAAAGTTTAGACAACCTATCGTTTAAACTTTACTTTATCTAAATCATATTCATGACAAGGGAAAAAAGGCCTTTGTTTTGTCTTTTCATCAAATGCCTTAGGAAATTTTGCAATAAAACGGTTGTGAAGTGAACAAATAACGGCTTTATCAAAAAGATTATTTTTTTGCATTCCAAGTGCTATTTGCATTTTGTGTTTAATCGCCGTTTTTGCTTTGTCACAACTTTTTTGATATATATCCCCATTTTCATGGTGCCTTCGAACCATTACCAATGCCTCTGAAGCATAAAAAGAGCGAACCCTTGCCCCTTTTAAAAGCATTTGAACCCAAAAGTCATAATCTTCACCACATAAATAGGTTTCATTATACTGAATATGATGTTCTAAAACAAACGAGTGCTTAAAAACATTACCTACATTTTCAAACGAATTCCCATAAAAAATATGTTTTAATGGACGTGATAAAGGCTTTTGGATATGCAAATCATCATTTATAAATTCTGCCTTTTTCGGGATAAAAATCTCAGCATCTTTGTTTTGCAAAATAAATGAATGCATTTTTTCAAGCCATAACGGATGAGCCATATCATCTGAATCCATAATGGCAATATAACGACCTCTTGCCTCTTGATTTAAAACATTCCGTGCATGAGCAACCCCTTTATTTTTTGGCAATGTTATCACCCGAATTTGCGGATATTCTTTTTGATATTGCGTCAATAATTGATGGGTACCATCATTCGAACCGTCATTTAAAATAACAAGCTCATAATCCGTTTCTGTTTGAGCAAGAATTGATTCAATCGCTCTTGGGAGGATAACCCTTCTGTTATAAGTTGGTATAACAACCGAGAAAAATGGTCTTTTTTTTAAGGGAACATCTAAAGCGTTTGATTTGGTGTTAAAGAGGAAAAGTAAGGCAAAGACTACCCCCCCCCCGCACATTTTAACTATTTGATTTTTAATAAAAAAATAAATCATATCTCTTAAATCATATCTCTTGAAGATTAACAAAATGTTCTTTCATGATTTTATCTATTTCTTCCTGCGGTATCGCACCAAAAACCTCGGTCAATATCCAGCGGATATCTAAAGGCATTTTTAAAGCCATATATTCTCTTGTATGAACGGGATAAGTTACATACCCCATATAATCTTTTGATAACGTCACCTGTCCACCAGGCTTAACCTTAACCACAAAGTTGAGCTGATAAGCCCGTTTTTTACGATACGCTTTATACCCCTCTTTTAAATCATATGACCATTCTTCATACGGATCTTCAAGGTCAAAGGTACAAGAATCAACGTATGATTCAATGCTTTCAACCTCTAATCCAGTCGTCTCTGAAACAACCCGAACAATGGCGGTTTCAACCTTTTCACGCCCCTTTACCAAACCACAGGGCAATTCAAATTTCGTCAAATGTTTTTTCGAATGTTTCCGCCTTAAAAGTAATGGTTCTTTGTCACCCATATCAATAATGGCACCAACCATAATATTTTTAATCCGTTCAGCTTTCCCGAGTTTTACCGCAGCTTTAATTTCTTTCTCAGGTACTTTATTTTCCATCGCCCGTCTCTTTTTAAAAATTGAAAGGAATACCCGCTGGTTTAGAACAGGTATTCCTATTACTCTTACGCATTAATTAAATCTAAAAACGTTTCTTTAAGTGGCATATTGCAAGTAATCATCTCTTGAGCATTAACGATATCCATCAACTCACGTTCACCCTTAAAGTTAGAGATAAAACCACCCGCTTCTTTAATAAGCAAATAGCCCACCGCAATGTCCCACAATTTAAACCGTGTGGCAATATATGCATCAAACTGCCCCGCAGCAACGCTGGCTAATGCCATTGTCGTACTGCCATTATACCGCACAGAAGCAACCTTTGTAATCACTTTATCAATCACCTGACGGTTTCTGGTTGAGTTGTAACCATTACTTCCAATTAAAGAACAGCTTAAATCATTACGCCCTGATACACGCAAACGCACATTACCCGTTGGCGTCATTAAAAAGCTACCACGCCCTTTTTCAGCATAATAAAGCTCATTTGTTACAGGATTGAAAGAAACACCCGCGATCACATCATCACCTTCCATCACCGCAACCGAAATGGAAAAACAAGGCAAAGCGTGCAAAAAGTTAGTTGTCCCATCAATTGGGTCAATAATCCAATAATAACGGCAACCATTTTTTGGTTCAATCCGTTCGCTTTCTTCTGTAATAAAACCAAAATCAGGTTTATCCTGCCCTAATTGCTCAATAAGCGTCTTTTCAGCCATCATATCGGCATTTGACACAAAATCCCCAGGTCCTTTGCGTGAAACTTGCAAACTTGAAACTTCACCAAAATCACGCAACATCCGACGACCCGCTTTACGCACAGCCCGCACCATAATCGTCATTAAAGGAGATAAGGCATCAAGCATAATTTCTTCACGCGTTTTGGGTCTTTCGCTGTGTTTAAGAGCTTGCGTCCGTGGCGTGATACGTCTTTTTTCTGTAACTGTGGCCATTATTTAGCCCTTTCAACATAGGAACAATCAGCTGTTGCAACAACAATCTTTTCACCTGTTGTTACAAATGGCGGAATGCTTGTTCTCAATCCATTATCCAAAATAGCTGGTTTGTATGAAGTGGTAACGGTTTGCCCTTTTAAATAAGGTTCTGTTTCAACAACTGTGCAAACAACATGTAAAGGAAGCTCAATCCCAACAACTTTACCTTCAATCAAATTAGCCACAACTTCCATATTATCTTGCAAGAAAGCGACACTATCACCCATAAAATCAGCAGGGATTTCAATTTGATCATATGTTTCTTTGTTCATAAAATAAAGGGTGTCACCTTCTTTATAAAGATATTGGCAATCAATATTTTCAGATGTTAATTTTTCAATCGTATCTTCTGTTCTAAAACGTTCATTTGTCTTATTACCACTGGCCAAATCACGCATTTCAACCTGCATGAAAGCACCACCTTTACCTGGTTTTGTTACCTGTGTTTTCATCACTGTCCATTGTTTGCCATTGTGTTCAATAATCCAACCTGGTCTAATATTATTTGCTTGTGTTTTCATGCATTTTCCTTTTCACTAATGTTTACAAAATCTAACTCACCTGACGTGAATTAACGCTCATTTTACAAAAAAAAAGTTTATTTTTCAAGTAAAAAATTATTTTTTATAAGGAGAAAAGACAAGAACCCTTACAATTTTGCCATAATCTCTATATTTAGCACGAATTTTATACCCTGCGTCATACATCAAGCGTGTAACAGCCTTTGCTTGTCCCTTGCCTATTTCCAAAAAGATTAAACCATCATCTGTCAACAAATGCTTTAAATGTTTTGAAAGTGCCCGATACGCATCAAGCCCATCTTTTCCTCCATCTAAGGCAATTAATGGATCATAAAGGCGAACTGATGGATGCAACGAGTCAATCTCAGCCGTCGGAATATAAGGCGGATTAGACACAATAATATCAAAACGACCTAAATCTTTTGTAAAATCTTCATCATAAAAGTTACGTTCAATAAATTCAATCAATTCAATATTTTTTGTACGTTCCCATTCCTGTCTTTGTATCCGATAAGCATTCAGTTTGGCAATTTTAAGTGCCTCAGGCGAAATATCAATTGCAACACCCTTTGAATTGGGATATTCCCATAATAAAGAGATTAAAACACAGCCAGAACCTGTACCAATATCCAAAATCCTTCGTTCTGGCCAAAGCTCTTTAAAATGTTCTAACACAGCACCAACCAAACATTCTGTATCAGGTCTTGGATCTAGCACGTCAGGCGTTACTTTAAACTCTGACCGCCAAAATCCACGAGAACCGACGATTCTCGTTACTGGTTCATGTTTTTTTATCCGCTCAACAAATTCATCAATATCTGCCTGTGTTATTTTAAATCGACCACGAACACTTGAGGCAACAAATTCCAACGCATCAAGATGTGCTGTTTCAGAATAATCCTTAATCAAGGCTTCAATTTCTTTAACTTTTGGGTAATCTCTAGCAATGTTACGCAATTTCAGCCAACCTTTCCATTTGATCTTCTAAAATTAAGGCTTCGATAAATTCATCCAGCCCAGCCCCTTCTATCACCTCGGTTAATTGATAGGATGTTTTATTAATTCTGTGGTCGGTGACACGCCCTTGTGGATAATTATACGTCCGAATGCGTTCCGATCTATCCCCAGAACCCACCTGTGTTTTACGGTTTTGAGAACGCTCTTTATCCAGCTTTTGCCTTTCCATATCATAAAGGGCTGTTCTCAAACGCATCATCGCTTTATCTTTATTTTTAAATTGAGAACGCTCCTCTTGACATTCAACCGCTATACCTGTTGGTTTATGAACAATCCGAATCGCGCTATCGGTCTTATTCACATGTTGCCCACCTGCACCAGAGGCACGACAGGTGGTAATTTCTAAATCAGCCTCATTAATTTCAACATCAACCTCTTGAGCCTCAGGCAAAACCGCCACAGTCGCTGCCGACGTATGCACACGCCCGCCTGATTCTGTTTCAGGCACACGTTGCACCCTGTGAGCCCCTGATTCAAATTTAAGCCGTGCAAACACCGCATTACCCGAAATTTGAGCCACAGCCTCTTTATATCCACCAAGACCTGTTTCGTTTAAAGAAAGCACCTCAAATCGCCACCCTTTCATGGCAGCATAGCGTTCATACATACGGAATAATTCAGCCCCAAAAAGAGCCGCTTCTTCCCCGCCTGTACCAGCACGCACCTCTAAAATAACATTCCTGTCATCAGCTTCATCTTTGGGTAACAAAAGAATTTGTATCTCTTTTTCAAGTGATTCAATATCTCCCTTTAATTGATAAAACTCCTCATTTGCCATCTCACGCATCTCAGCGTCTAAACTCTCATCTTGAAGCATTAATTCAGCATCTTTTATATCTTGCAACATTTTTTTATATGCTAAACCAGCTTTATAAACCGCCTCTAATGAGCTTAATTCTTTGGATAATTTTACAAACTCATCACTGGCAAGCTCACCAGATAAAAGAGCGGTTAACTCCTCATAACGGGCAATAATGGGATCTAATTTTTGTTCAAAATTCATTTTTTTCTCCATATAAAAAAACACTCTGCTTGCTCTAACGCTAACAAGAGTGTCCTTTGTTCATTGCTAATTTTCAAAAGCATCAACTGTTAAGAGGACATCTTTCACAACATGCCCCTTTTTACCTAAAACCTTTTTAAATACACCATCAACATAAACCTCTAATGCCCCCGCATTCCCCGTTTTTAAGGTATAATCTGTCGCATCAAGTGGTACATAATAGCTGTCATCTTTAGCCAACACACGGTTTAAAACAACCTTGTTGGCAGATTTAACCTCAACCCAAACTTTGCTCGTTGCTTTTATAAAAAGACGAGCCCCTTCTTTCACACCATAGTCTTTACCCATTTCTTCTAAGGGCTTTGCCTCCTCTTTCACAACAGGGACCAACGCCTTTAAATCCAACGGTTTAGCCATAGGTTCAGTCGCCGTAGGAAGCCCATTTTCATCTTGAACACCCTCTTTAACAGATTGCACCAATGTATCTGTCAAAACGGGGGGTACATTTGCCGCAACAGGGGCCACAACAGGCTCAGACACAGGGGTTGTATTTTGCGTTGAAGCAGGCTTATTTTCAACCACAGGTTCTTTTTGTCCACAAAAATAACACACACTGCTCACAAATAAAATCAATAAAAGAAGCGTCATTAAAAACCGCTTTGATGGCACTACATTTTTGTCTTTCACCGTATGTGGTTCGGCAGGCGTTTCTTTTAAATGAGCGGTTTCATGATGAAACTTTTTTGTCATTTGGTCGGCATCAAGCCCTAAATAAGAGGCATAACTTCTTAAAAAACCAGCCCCATAGACAAGTGCGGGAAATGCCGAATAATCCCCCTCCTCCAATGCGGATAAAAAACTTTCACGAATACACAAGCTTTCAGCCACAGTGGCAAGTTCAACCCCCTTTTCCTCACGCGTGTTTTTCAGCACATCACCCAAGGGCAAATCAAGTGCTAACACCGTCTGAACGGGAGAGATAACTTCAACTTCTTGTGTTTCAACTTCGTCATTTTGGCTCATTTTATTATTCCTTTAGAAAAATTTAACAGTTATTTATACCTGTTTTTATTAAAAATGTCTACAATTATTTTAAATTAAGCAAGATAAAAACAATGATTGCCGCACTACCAAGGGCTGGGCCAAAGGGTCCAACCGATCGTTTATGGACAATTGCTTCAATTAAAAAGAAAACAAATGACAACACCAATGTGATGCTCAACCCAATTAACCCAAGCCAAGCCCCCAAAGCGGTGAGCATTTTAGCATCTCCTGCCCCAAATTCCGACTTTTTAAAAAGTCCCATCATCACAACAGCCATCACTGATACGAGATAACCATACCATGCCCCGACCAAACTTTCCGTCAGCGTTAAAGGGGCCTGCTTAAGTGTCACCATTGTCAAACCCAAAACCAATAAAGGAATGGTAAAAAAATCAGGCAACAAATAATACATCCGATCCACACTCATCAACAAAGAAACCATATATATAAAGGCACACGCAAAATAAAAGAGTGTCCCTGTGAACAAATATGAATTTAAAATAAACAAGCCTGATACAACCACACCCCAAACAGCTGAAATCAAATAAAATTTTCGCCACATTTTTTTAAGTTTTAAATTTTGGGCTGGATTTTTGCTTTTAGTCAAACACGGTTTGTGCCACAACTCTAATAAAACAAGCCCTGGGTCTGCTGGCAAAATTTTGCCAAAACGACTGGCAATAGCGGGTACAAACACACCCAGCATCAACCCTATCACAGCTGTTACAATCATCTTTTTTCTCCTTTTTTTATCTTCGTTAAAAGAAAATATGCTCTAATTAAAAAAAATAATCAATCATTTTTATTGATAAAATCTTTTTTTCGTATTAAAATGGTTCCATATTTTAACTAAAGGAGAAACAAAATGATTAGAGATGACTTAAAAAAAGCATTGATTGACGCTTTAAAAACAAAAGATGAAACAAAAGTTGCAACCATTCGCTTAATCAATGCCGCCATTAAAGATAAAGATATTGAAGCACGCCCCAAAGGCAACCTTGATGGTATTGATGACACCGCTATTTTAAACCTCTTAATGAGCATGGTTAAACAACGCAATGAAAGTATCCAAATGTATCAACAAGGCGGACGAGATGATTTAGCTCAAAAAGAAAAAGCCGAAATTGATGTCATCAGCCTTTTCTTACCAAAGCAAATGAGTGCAGATGAAGTTGCTTCAGCCATTGATGCCCTTATTCAAGAAACAGGGGCATCGAGCATTAAGGATATGGGCAAAGTGATGGGTGCGTTAAAGGGCAAATATGCTGGCAAAATGGATTTTGCTAGTGCCTCTAGCATTATCAAATCAAAACTTGGTGCCTAAAAATAAAAACACATGAGCAAGGGGCGGGTTCATCCCCCGCTTTTTGCTTATCAGAACAAACAATAATATGAGTATTACACCTGCATTTTTAGAAGAAATTAAAGAACGTGTCAGCGTTTCAAGCATTATTGGACGCAAGATTAAACTCACCAAAAAAGGGCGTGAGTTTTTAGGACTATGCCCTTTCCATCATGAAAAGACGCCCTCTTTTACCATTAATGATGAAAAAGGGTTTTACCATTGCTTTGGCTGTGGGGCTCATGGGAATGTGATTAATTTCTTAACCGATTGTGAAAAGATGCCGTTTATTGAGGCTGTCGAACATTTGGCCAATATAGCTGGTCTTCAAATGCCTGATAGACACGCCCCAAACAAGGAGGAAGGCAAATTTAAAGCTCTCCTTGATATTATGGAGCGGACCTGCACTTTTTTTCAAAAAATGCTCTTTTCCCCTGCGGGTGCCTCAGCAAGAGAATATCTTAAAAACCGTGGGATTACGCCTGAAGTTGCAAAAGCGTTCCGTCTTGGCTATGCCCCACAAGGGTCAGAACTCACCCGTTTACTCAAAGAGGCGAACATCCCCTTTCCTCTTGCACAAGAACTGGGTATTATCGCCAAAAACAATAATCGAGAGGGCTATCATGATTATTTTTATGATCGTGTGATGTTCCCTATTTTAGATAGACGCAAACGTGTGATTGGTTTTGGTGGCAGGTTGATGCATAAGGGAGAACCAAAATATTTGAACTCACCCGATACGGCTCTTTTTCATAAAGGGGAACAGCTTTATGCTCTACCCAATGCCATTGATACGATTCGCAAAACAAACAGTGCCATTATTGTTGAAGGCTATATGGATGTGATTGCCTTGCACAGCTCTGGCTTTACCAATGCGGTTGCACCACTTGGCACAGCATTTACGGAAAATCAGCTTCAAATTTTATGGAAAGAATGTGATGAACCCACCATTTGTTTTGATGGGGATAAAGCGGGGAGAAAAGCCTCCTCAAGAGCGTTATTAAGAGCCTTACCCCTCTTAAAAGCAGGCAAATCATTGCAATTTATCTTTTTACCCGACCCGTTTGACCCTGACGATATGATTCGTAAAAAATCACCCGAAGCATTTCAAAATATGGTTGAAAATCCCAAAAGCCTTTTTTATGCTTTGTGGAATATGTTGCTTGAAAATAGAAGTGTTGACACACCAGAACGCATGGCCAAGCTTGAAAAAGAAGCCCTTGATTTAATTGAAAAAATACAAGATGAACGCATTAAGGTCTATTATACTAAAGAGATAAAAAGAAAAATGTGGGAATTAGGCCGTGGGCAAAAAAAATCAAACCTTTCATTTGCGGATGCTTCGGGGATTTTACGCCCGCAAAAAGCCTCTATTGAAGGGAGAATGTTGCTATCTTATTTATTATGTTATCCTAAAATTGCCCAAAACTTTGTCGAAGAAATTGGTGCCATTACACTTCATGAAAACCAGCTTCAAAGTATTAAAGAATTGGTGCTTGAAACACTTTTTGAATCGCCTGAAATCTCATCTAATGAACTGCAACAGGTTGTCTTTGATTCATTTGAGGGCGTTTATTTACCCGAAATTGAAATGCTTAAAAAAGCAGATAAACCCATTGAGGAGGTCATGCAAGATATTACCCATTGGCTTCATATCTATCAAATCCGTGCCCTTGAGGATGAATGTCAAAACAAAGTCATGCTTTTTAATGAAACGGGGAATGAGGCTCTTTGGAGCGAAATTCAAGCCATTCGCCAAGAATTGATGGCTCTTAAAAACCCCGAATAAAAGCGTTTACATCCCCTCTTATTATCAAAAAAAATAAAAATCCTTGAAATAACATAAAAATAGTTGACAGGGGGTTAAAAAAATCGTATATTAGCCCCAACTTATTTTCAATAATTTTTTAGATGGTGTTATAAAATGTCCTCACTTTCCGATAATCAACAATTATCCAAAAGCCGTTCTAGCACAACCAATGAGTCCAAAATCACAATGAAAAAATTGATTGAAAAGGGCAAAGAACGGGGTTTTATCTCCCTCGCTGAATTAAAAAAATGTATCCCTGCTGATGCACATAATGAAGAATCAATGGAATTGATTGTTTCCTCTTTCACCGATATGGGGATTAATATTATCGATGGAACGGAAGATTTAACCGATTTAACCGAAAGTTTGACTGAACAAAAAGCATTAACCACCACCCAAGGGGATGATGAAACCACAACTGAGGTTGATACAGGTGGTCGTGTGAATGACCCTGTTCGCTTGTATTTAAGGGAAATGGGGGCTGTTGAATTGCTCTCTCGTGAGGGTGAAATTGCCATTGCAAAACGAATCGCTGCGGGATTTGATGTGATGATGAGTGGCTTGTCTGAAAGCTCTCTTACCATGCGGGCCATTTCTTCTTGGCATCAACGCTTAAATGATGGTTCAATGTTCTTGCGTGAAATTGTCGATTTGGAATCCGCCATTGATTCAACAAGAGATAGTTCTCAAAAAGAGGAAGATTTACACCTTGAACTATCTAAAATTGAAAAGACAGAAGCTCTCCTTCAAAGTGAAAAGGTTAAAGCAAAAGCATCAAGCAAACAGGCCCCTGCTCCAGTGAAAGAACCTGTGGATGATTTTTCTGAAGATGATGAATATGATGACACACCCATCAATGATCCTTTTGATGACGAGGATAATGAACCCATTAGTGAAGAAGATGACATCATTGATGATGAAGAAAAAACATCACCATCCCTTGATGATGAGGAAGACGAGGATGATTATGATGGCACAATGAGTATCGGCCAGATGGAAGAATCCTTACTCCCACAAACTGAGGAAACGCTGAGTGAGATTGAACGCCTGAATGTTGATTTTGAAAAGGTTAAGGCTCAAAAAATGGCGGCTTTTGTTGCCAATAAACCGCTTGCTCGCACGGTTGAAAAACAATATGAAAGCCTTAAAAAAGAAATTACAACCAAACTGAAAAGCATTCATTTAAACCCTGCCCGTATTGAGGAATTGATTGAGGAACTCAATGATTTTAACCAAAAATTATTGATGTTAGAGGGGCGTTTACTCCGCCTTGCCACAGGGGCAAAGATTGAACGTGAGGAGTTCCTAGAACTTTATCAAAACAGTGAAATGGATGCCAAGTGGATTCAAAAAATTGAAAGAAAAAGCCTCCCTCATTGGCAATTATTCTTCGACCGCTATCGTCCTGAAATTATGGATATTAGAGCGGCTATTCGGAGTATTACTGAAGATGTTAAAATGCCAATTTCCGAATATCGTCGTATTGTTGCCACGGTGAAAAAGGGTCGACAAGAAACCAACAAAGCCAAACAAGAGATGATTGAAGCAAACCTTCGTTTGGTGATTTCTATTTCTAAAAAATACACCAATCGTGGGTTGCAATTCCTTGATTTAATTCAAGAAGGAAACATCGGGTTAATGAAAGCGGTTGATAAATTTGAATATCAACGTGGATATAAATTTTCAACCTATGCAACATGGTGGATCCGTCAATCAATTACACGGGCAATTGCTGACCAAGCAAGAACCATTCGTATCCCTGTGCATATGATTGAAACGATTAATAAAATGCTCAAAACAGGTCGCCAAATGTTGCTTGAAACTGGGCATGAACCAACACCTGAAGAATTGGCTCCTCGCATTAATTTGTCTGTTGAAAAGATTAAAAAAGTGCTCAAAATCGCAAAAGAGCCAATTTCACTTGAAACACCTGTTGGTGATGAAGAAGATTCACATTTAGGTGACTTTATTGAAGATAAAAACACCATCCAACCATTAGAGGCGGCAATTCAGACAAACCTCAGACAATCTTGCACAGCGGTGCTTTCCACATTGTCACCACGGGAGGAACGTGTTCTTCGGATGCGATTTGGGATTGGGATGAACTCTGACCACACGTTGGAAGAAGTGGGTCTACAATTTGCGGTGACCCGTGAACGTATCCGTCAAATTGAGGCAAAAGCGTTGCGAAAACTCAAACACCCAAGCAGATCTCGCAAGTTGAGAAGCTTCCTCGAAGAAAGCTAATTTCACCAGTATACCCATCTTACTCTAATGATGCGTGAATTGCCAAGCAGATGCCTGTGCCGACAAGAGGTACTGGACGCTGGCTTATGCTGAGGAGCGGTTAGTGCTTAGATATGCCAGTGCTATCTGAGCTGGTGGTTGCTGGTCGGGTGCTGGTGGAGCCATCCGAGGTGGTGAGCGGTTGCTGGGTAACATATTGCGTTGTGCTATCTGAGCTGGCGGGTGGTTGTGGTTGGGATGCGAACTTATCAAGAGCATGAGCAATTAAAAAAAATCATTTCACATGGGCAATGCACGAGCGATCAGCCTGCTGGTGGAGGCATCCGAGCTGGCGGGCGGTTGCTGGGTGACGTGCTGGTAGAGCAATCCGAGCTGACGGTGGTTGCGGTTGGGGTGTTGGTGGAG